>CALKMQ010000043.1 GCA_938092125.1 uncultured bacterium | reverse complement strand
AGATCATCTTTTTGCCAAGGTCGACCATCTTGACGGATGAATATTTTTGCAGCGGCCGCATTTAACTTAAAGACTTCTTTGTAGCTGTTAAATAAATCCGCTCTGCGTTTAGATAATAAAAAGCCTTTCTCAGCTAATTTTATTGCTGGTGCCAGCAATTGTTGTATTCGAATGTTTCCAGAACCATGATCTTTCCAAGCACTTAATAACCCATGCACTGTCCCAGGTACACCACTAGAAGACCTTGAGGTCAAAGACATATTTGGCACAACTGCACCATCTTGGTCTAAAAACATATCCCTATTCGATCGTGAGGGGGCTTTCTCTCTGTGGTCTTGTGAAAAGATTTTACCATATGATGTCGCTCCTACAATAAACCCACCACCACCTAAATTACCATTTTCTGGTGAGGTAACAGCTAGTGCAAAACCAACTGCAACGGCAGCATCAACAGCATTCCCACCTTTTTCTAGTATTTTAATTCCTGCTTTAGAAGCATTCTTATTAAGGGAAACGACCATTCCATTTTTAGCATATATTGGATCTGGAGAAGCTGTTTTAGCATAGACTAAAAGTAGAGGCAATAAACAAAAATATTTATACATGATTAAAAAGGGGAACTAGAGTAGACTTGATTGAATTATATTTAAAACATTCTCTAAAGATGCTCTATCTTGTTTTTGAGTATCTCTATATCTAATAGTGACGGTACCGTCATCCATGGTTTGATGATCTATAGTGACTCCATATGGTGTTCCAGCTTCATCTTGCCTGTAGTAACGTTTTCCAATTGAACCTTGTTGATCATATAATACATTAAAATGAGGTTTCAATGTATCTACAATTAATCGAGCTTTTTCTGGTAATCCATCTTTTTTAACCAAAGGGCAAACCACAGCTTTTATAGGAGCGATTTTTGGGTCAAGCTTCATTACTATTCGACTATTCTCTGTGTCTTCCCAATAAGAATCTGCTAGAACTGTAAGGAGCATTCTGTTTAAACCAGCTGATGTTTCAATAATATAGGGTAAATATCTCTCATTATTTTCCTGATCAAAATATTTTAAATTTTTACCCGAGTGATTTTCGTGATTTTTTAAATCAAAATCTGTTCTATTATGAATTCCTTCAACTTCAGACCAGCCAAAAGGGAAATTATATTCGATGTCCCATGCTTCTTTAGCATAGTGCGCTAATTCATTTTTTTCATGCTTATGAAATCTTAAATTTTCAGAAGCAACCCCTAAAATATTGGTGTAAAACTTTATGCGTTTTTCTTTCCACTCTTCCATGGCTTTATCATCATCCCCTGGTTTTGTAAAATATTGCATCTCCATTTGTTCAAACTCTCTAGTTCGAAAAATAAAATTTCTTGCAATAATTTCATTTCGGAATGCCTTACCAATTTGAGCAATTCCGAACGGGATTTTCATTCGAGTTGAACCTTGAACTAATTTATAATTGACATAAATGCCTTGCGCTGTTTCTGGTCTTAAATAGGCAGTTGAACCAGAATCTTCTAAAGCTCCTACTTCAGTTTTAAACATTAAGTTGAATTGTCTAGGTGGAGTCATCTTTCCAGTAGTGCCACATTTAGGACATTTAAATTTATCCCATTCTTCATTTTCTAAATTTTCAGTTAATTCATCTGCACGATATCTCGATTTACATTGTTTACAATCTACTAATGGATCGTGGAATTCGCCTATATGACCTGATGCTTCCCAAATTTTTGGATGCATTAAGATGCCACTATCTAACCCAACAATATTTTCATGGTTTCTAGTCATTTCTTTCCACCAATAATTCGCAATATTATTTTTTAATTCAACGCCAAGTGGACCATAATCATAAACGGCGCCAAATCCACCATAAATATCTGAACTTTGATAAACAAATCCGCGCTGCTTACATAGTGAAACTATTTTTTCTATAGTTTTATTCATTTCTTTCTACGTCTTTTCTTTCGTGTCCTTTTTGGGGCAACTCTCTTTAAATTAATTAACTCGACTGCTTCTTCTAAGGTGACTGTATTTGGGTCGTTATGAGATTTTAATGCAGCATTAAATTTTCCATCGGAAATATAGGGTCCATATCGACCTTCTTTTAACACTAGTTCCTCTCCAGTATCAGGATGGTTACCAAGGGACTTAAGCTCGCTCGGGCCTTTTTTGGATTTGCTTAACATCTCGACTGCTTCTTCAAGAGTCACAGTCAATGGCGTTGCTGGTGCGATTAGTCTTGCATTTGACTTATCCATTTTTAAATAAGGGCCATACCTTCCGTAATCTGCTGTAATTGGTATTTTTTTTTCAGGATGGTCACCAAGTATCCTTGGTAAAGATATTAATTGTATAGCAAGATTTAAATCTACAGAATTAATATCCGTTCCTTTTGGAATAGCCTTTCGTTTTGTTGATTCGCCTAGTTGAACATAGTGCCCATAAGGTCCTTTTTTTAATAAAATATCTTCATTCGAATTAGGATCTTTTCCAAGAATTTCATCTTGCCTTTGCTCTATAAAAAGTGAATCAATGATTTCATCGGTTAGATCTCCGAAATATATATCTTGAGGAATCGAACGAGTGTCTTCTTCTTTACGAAGATATGGACCGAATTTTCCAATCCTAGCATCTATGTCTTTATCATACCCATCTGGAAGTGGGATAGTACATGCTTTACCAATATCTACTTTTTCTTCAAGCATTTTTTCAAGGCCTAAATAATCACTGTCTCCAAAATAAAAGTTTTTCATAAATGGAATTGGCTCTAATTCGCCTCTAGAAATAGCATCTAATTCATTTTCCATTTTAGCAGTAAAATTTTTGTCTACTAATGTTGTAAAGTGGTTCTCTAAGAGTTGAGTAATCGCTAAGCCTAAATAAGTTGGTGAAAGATTACTTTTAGTCTTTTCAACATATCCTCTTCGGACTATTGTATCTAAGATTGATGCAAAAGTTGATGGCCTTCCGATACCATTTGTTTCCATTTCTTTAATTAGAGATGCCTCAGTGAACCTAGCGGGAGGTTTTGTATTATGTTTTTGCGCTAAAATATTTAAACATGTTAATTGATCATTCTTTGTTAGGTTTGGCAGAAGTTTTTCTTTGTTTGCTAGTTCTGCATCAGGATTGTCTCTACCCTCTACATATATCTTCATGTAGCCAGGGAAAACTATAATCTGGCCACTCGCTCTAAAATCTGTTTTAGAATTTGAAATGACCACCGCTGTTTGTTTTAGCTTTGCCGGGAGCATTTGACTCGCGATTGTTCTCTTCCAGATTAAATCATACAAACTGCCCGCGTCTTTACCAAGTTTCTTTTGGACAGTTTCGACACTTTTAAATGTCTTATGAGCTGGTCTAATTGCCTCGTGTGCTTCTTGAGCATTTTTGACATTAGTTTCATAATCATTTGGAGATTTAGGTAAATAATCATTTCCAAATAGTTTTGAAATTAAGTTTCTAGAGCCGCTGACGGCTTCCTTTGAAAGATGGGTTGAGTCAGTTCTCATGTAGGTAATAAAACCGTTTTCATATAATTGTTGAGCTACTCTCATGGTATTTTTTGCAGAAAAGCGTAATTTTCTAGCAGCTTCTTGTTGAAGGGTACTTGTCGTAAACGGAGGTTTTGGGTTAGAAGTTCTAGGTTTTTCATCGACACTTTTAACGATCCAACTACCATCGTTTAATTTTGAGATAAGTGCTTTTGCATCTTTTTCATTTAAAATAATTACATTTTTGTTCTTTAATGAGCCTGTATCAGATTTAAAATCATTGCTAGAAACTATTTTTTTACCTTCTATTTTATTTAAAGTTGCTTCAAATGAAGATTCTGAGTCATTTGTTTTTAGTTCAACTTTAAGGTCATAGTATTCTGTTTTTTTGTATTTTTGCCTTTTTCTGTCTCTTTCAATTACTATTTTTACGCAGGCTGATTGTACTCGGCCCGCAGACAAGGTCGTGTTCACAAAGTTCATGTTCTTTTGGAGTGTCGCCCACAATACTGGAGAAACTTTATATCCGACTAAGCGGTCAATGATTCTTCGTGTTTTTTGAGCATTAATCATATTGTAGTCAAGCTTGCGACTATTATTCATACCCTCATGAACGCCCGCCTTTGTAATCTCATTAAACTCAACGCGCTCTAATTTTTCGTTAGGGACTTCGCTTGCTAGGTGTGACGCAATTGCTTCACCTTCACGATCAGGATCGCTAGCTATATATACTCTATTTGCAGCGTTGCTTTTTTTTCTTAATTCTTTAATAAAGTCTCTTCTTTTTGGCAATACATCCAGTGTCATTTCAAAATTATTTTCAATATCTATTCCTAGTTTACTTGTTGGGAGGTCTTTAACATGACCAACGCAGGCAACAACTTCGAACTCGCCATCCAAGTATTGTTCTATTGTTCGAGCTTTTGAAGGGGACTCTACAACTATTAGTGATTTTTGATTCATTATATGCTTTTTTAATACAGGTTATTAATATGATTAGTTCTTTATTGGTCCAAAATGTAAAGGAAAATATTAAAATGTCAAACTTTTGAAATACGAAACTAGCTCATTTTGATTAATGGTTTCTTGATCACCTTTATTTAAGTTTTTTATCTGAGCAGTTTTATCAATGGCTTCTTGTCCTCCAACAATGATTGCGTAATTAGCGTTGCGTTTATTTGCTTCTCTCATTTGTGCTTTTATACTTCTTCTTAACGTCTCCAAAATTACTTTTATACCTAAATCTCGCAAGTCTTTAGCGATTTGTTGCAAAAAGCCTAAGGCGCTTAAATCTGTGCAGACAATATAAATGCAGGATAATTGTTTCTCAGTTCTTTTCCTGCCATCAGCAGCAATGAGTATTCTTTCCATTCCAGCAGCAAATCCTACTGCGGGGACATCCTTTCCGCCTAAAGATTTAATTAGACCATCATACCTGCCACCACCAAGAAGTGCATCCTGAGCGCCTATTTTTCTAGAAGATATTTCAAAAGTTGTTTGAGTGTAATAGTCTAATCCCCTTACGAGGAGGGGGTTAATTGTATATGGGATTTCTAAATCATTAAGGTATTGTTGTACTGTTAAAAAATAGGTTTCGTCCTCTTTTGTATAAAAGTTATCGATCTTTGGTGCTGATTCTATGATTTTTATTTCATCTTTATTTTTTGTATCTAAAATACGTAAAGGATTATGCTTGAGTCTGTGTTGACTAACTTCTGATAGCTGCGGAAAAAAAGGTTTTAGATAGTGTATAAGTTCTCGTCTATAATTAGTTCGGCAGTCGTCTGAACCAATACTTGATATATTTAATTCCAATTCATTTATCCCAAAATTATTAAGGATGCTCCAACCAATAGATATTACTTCAGCATCTTGTTCTGGATTATCACTACCAATTGCTTCAACTCCAAACTGATGAAATTGTCTTTGCCTTCCTTTTTGCGGCCTTTCTCTTCGAAAAGAAGGACCAATATAATATAATCTCTGTAACAAAGATTGGCCACCTAGGTTATGTTGCACGTAAGCTCGAGCAACTGGTGCCGTCAATTCAGGTCTTAATGAAATGGTTGATTTATCTTTGTCTATCCACGAGTACATTTCTTTGGAAACAATATCTGTTTCTTCACCAACTCCTCTATTAAATAATGAAGCATTTTCAATTATAGGAGTTCTAATTTCATCGTAGCCATGGAGATTTGTAGTCTTATGAATTTGGGTTTCTAAATCCTGCCAGTCACCTGAATGTGCTGGTAAGATGTCATGTGTTCCTTTGATTGATCTAACCATCTTCATTTTATTCTCCATAAATGTTTTCAAATAAATGAGCCGCTTTTTCTTGAAAGTTTTCAGGCACAAATATTCTCACAATATTGTTTACTAATTCAGTGCCACCAG
The DNA here is from genome assembly GCA_938092125.1 of uncultured bacterium. GTDB lineage: Bacteria > Fidelibacterota > Marinisomatia > Marinisomatales > UBA1611 > TMED80. The sequence goes on along the minus strand of CALKMQ010000043.1, from coordinate 456 downwards.
TGTTTAAAGCCGCACTGCTCCAATCATTCTTTGTGTAATGAGGTATTTCTTCTTTATTTAAAACTTCGATTATCATTTCTGCGTATATGCTACCATGTATTGGTTTTAATGGAACCCAGGTCATATCAGGAATGGGTAAGTCTATGGAACTAGCATCAACTAAGTCTACAATACAATCACCACACTGCTTTATTTTTTCAAAGTACTCAGCATGACATTTAGGGCATATCATTTAATTGTAATGAAAATATTCACATAGTTAATTTCACAAACATTCACGACAGAACAAATACTTGATTAGAACGGTACACTTGAGTAAACACCACCTTTTTTTTCTAGCTTTAAATCTTTTAATGTCGGTGATTTTACGTTGAGTTTAAAGTATACGCCTTGTCCAATGCCTCCAGGAGTCCAATTAAGCGACAGTTCCCAACAATGTAAATCTCTATTTACGGA
>CALKMQ010000042.1 GCA_938092125.1 uncultured bacterium | reverse complement strand
AGATAGGTTAGGTGTATGACAATATTTAAAACTAAAATTGATTCTCAATCCGAGAATTTTATAAATAATAAAAATCAGTTTGGTTCATTGGTTAAAAAGATGAATTCTATACATGGGCGAGCTGAAAAGGTATCAGAAAGACGAAGAGAAAAATTTATTGAAAGAGGGCAGCTTACTCCCAGAGAAAGACTTTCAGCATTATTAGATCCTAATACGTCGTTTATAGAATTATTTAATATGATTAGTTATTTAGTAGATGATAATAATGAAGATACTAGCATCTCCGGAGCTAGTGTAATTGCTGGCATTGGATTCATAAGTGGTGTTCGGAGTATGGTCTTTGTTGATGATAGTGGAATAAATGCTGGCGCCTTGACTGCAAAATCGATTGATAAAGCATTAGGTTGTTTAGACATATCCTTAAAACAAAAATTACCATTTATTCACCTTGTTGAAAGTGCTGGAATTAATTTGATGAACTATACAGTAGAATTTTGGTCTAATACTGGGGGTATGTTTTATGGACTTGCAAAACTTAGTGCTGCCGGAATTCCTACAATTGCAGTATTGCATGGTCTATCTACGGCAGGCGGTGCATATCAACCTGGTATGAGTGACTACGTAGTAGGTGTAAAAAAAAATGGAATGGCTGCGTTAGCTGGACCAGCATTGCTAAAAGCAGCAACTGGACAGATTGCAGATAAAGATGAATTAGGTGGAAGCGAAATGCATGCAAGAATTACAGGTTTAGTAGAATATCTTGCAGAGGATGATGAACATGCTATAAAAATCACGCGAGAAGTAATTGATAAAATCGATTGGAATTCTAGTTTAAACAAACGGGAAAATATTTTGTTTGATAATCCTGTTTATGATGCGAGTGAATTAATTGGGGTTGTTTCTGCTGATTATAAAATCCCTTATGATGTGCGAGAGGTTGTGGCAAGGCTTGTTGACGGTTCTGATTTTATTGATTTTAAGCCTCTCTATGGTGTTTCCACTGTTTGTATCCAAACAAAAATTTATGGTCATCCTTGTGGAATTATCGGTAATAATGGGCCTATTGACCCAAACGGTGCTACAAAAGCAGCTCAATTCATTCAATTATGTGATCAGTCAAATATCCCATTAATATTTTTAAGTAATACAACCGGATTTATGGTCGGAAAACAATCTGAGCAACTTGGTATGATTAAACATGGAGCAAAGCTAATTCAAGCTGTTTCAAATGTAAGGGTTCCAAAAATAACTTTAAATATAGGTGCTAGTTTTGGAGCAGGAAATTATGCTATGTGTGGGTATGCTTATAAGCCCGATTTTATATTTTCGTGGCCTAATGCAATGATTGGTGTAATGGGAGGAGAACAAGCTGCAAAAACCATGGAGCAGGTTTTGATTAGTTCTGCGAAAAGAAAAGGTGTAGAGATAGATAACGAAAAATTGAAAAAGCAAATAATTGAAATTGCTGAAAAATATAATGCTCAATCTGATGCTTTTACCACTTCTGGTCGGGGATTGGACTATGGTATTATCGAACCAGTCAAAACAAGAGAAATCCTAGGTTTTTTATTAGATACATTTTGGGAAACGTTAAACCGTTCTACCAAATCTAACAGCTTTGGTATAGCTAGGTTATAATTACTTAAAGCAGACTTTTTTTAAATTATGGAGGCAGGATGAATCAATTTCCAATAACACGAGACCTTATATTAAATTATAAAAATAGTTGGCTAGAAATACGGTTTAATAATGCGGTAAACAGGAATGCTCTTAAAGAAAGTTTAGTTGAAGGACTATTAATCGTGTTTGAAGTAGCAAAGGATAATAAAGATATTCGTGGAATTATTTTAAGAGGTGATGGAGGTGTATTTTGTGCTGGGGCAGATTTAAAAAAAATGAAAAAAATTACTGAATCAGGAGAAGAAGCCAAAAATCAAGCATATGATTTAAGTATAACTATTGGGAAATTACTAAAAGTTATAGACCAAGCGCCTCAAATTGTCGTTTCGGTTACGGAGGGGTTTGCACTTGCTGGTGGTTTTGGAATCGCGTGTGCTTCAGATTTTGTCATTTCTTTGGAAAATACAAAATTCGGTCTCACTGAAACTAAAATTGGTCTAACACCATCACAAATTTCAAAATATGTAATAAATAAATTAGGCTATTCAAAAGCAAGAAAAATGATGCTTTTAGGAACTATAATTGGTGGGCTGGAAGCAAGTAAAATTGGACTGGTTGATTTTGTCGCAAAGGATAATGAGATGCTTGAAAAAAAAATAAAAGATTTTAAATCTCAAGTCATCGACTGCTCGCCCACTGCCGTGGCGACTACTAAAAAAATATTGTCATCAAACCAAAATATTGATTCTCGAAGAGCAGCTGATTTATTTTCTGATAGTATTATTAGTAATGATGGAAAAGAAGGATTTGACTCTTTTTTTAATAAACGTAAACCTTCGTGGACAATTAAAAAATAATTCATATCACAAGAAAGGATAGTAAATGTATTTGAATGAAGAAAAAAAAGCATTGTTTAATACGGTAAAAGAATTTGTAAAAAAGGAAATTAAACCATTTGCAGATGAATGGGAACAAAATGGTTTTTTCCCTGCTCATGAGTTGTTTAAAAAAATGGGTAATCTGGATTTACTTGGTATAACCAAAAGTGAAGATTTTGGTGGCATGGGTTTAGATTATAGTTATGGTTTAATATTTGCTGAGGCCTTAGGATACGCTGATGATTGTGGCGTAGTTACAGCAATAGGTGTGCAAACTGACATGGCAACACCTGCCCTTGATCGGTATGGGTCTGAAGAATTAAAAAAAGAGTTTTTAGTTCCTGCAATTAATGGTGAAAAAGTGACTTCTGTTGCTATAAGTGAAGCTGGTGGTGGTTCAGATGTATCATCGCTTAAAACTAACGCTGTTAAAAAAGGAAATGATTACATAATTAATGGTCAAAAAATGTGGATAACAAATGCAACTCAAGCTGATTATTTTTGTACTCTAGTTAATACAAGTGATGATAAACCTCATATAAATAAGTCCTTAATTATAATACCTTCAAATACAAAAGGAGTAAGTATTGGAGATAAAATTGACAAACTAGGTTTTAGATCTTCAGATACAGCACCAGTCTATTTTGATAATGTCTGTGTTCCTCAAAAATATAGAATTGGAATTGAGGGGGATGGTTTCAAGATGCAAATGGAGCAGTTTCAAGAAGAAAGACTCTTTTTAGCTGCAAGTATTCTTGTTTCAATGGATAATTGTATAGATTACACAATAGAATATTGTAGTGAAAGAAAAGCATTTGGGAAAAATATAATTGATAATCAAGCAATTCAATTTCGATTATCTGAGTTAAAAACAGAAGTAGAAGCTTTAAGGTCTTTGGTATATAGAGCGTGTGAAAATTATATAAGAGGCGAAGATGTTACTTTATTGGCATCAATGGCAAAATTAAAGAGTGGCAGATTAATTCGAGAAGTTGCCGATACGTGTATTCAGTATTATGGTGGAATGGGGTTCACTTGGGAAAATCAAGCAGCAAAACTATACCGAGATGGACGACTTCACTCAATAGGTGGTGGTACAGACGAAATTATGTTGAGAATTATATCTAAATATTTAAAAATAGTAAAATAATTAAAAAAGCAAAATTCATTACATTATTCAGAGTGTACAGCTCTATTTATTTTATTTCTTAGAAATTTTCCAAAAAATAAATCAAGAAATGGAATCAATTTCAGCTTCCAAGGAATGTAAACTTTTTCTTTTTCAATTACTATCGCAGAAATTATTTTTTCAACACAAACATCTAGGTCAACAGAATTACTACTGTGTTTTCTTTTTGTTTCGCCCATTTTTTTACCATTAGGCCCAAAAGCATTAGATCGCATATTTGTTCCCTTAATCCAACCCAAACAAGTTTCTAAAAATTTGACTTTGCCATTCAGTTCCATTTCTAACGTATCTAAAAATCCGTGCAGAGCATGTTTTGAGGCAGCATAACCAGAATGGTTTGTAAATCCTACAATCGCTTGTGCTGTTGAGCAAGAAACAATCATACCATTTGTAGATATTAGGCTAGGTAAGGCTGCATGAACGCAATGGACTGCACCAGTATAATTAGTGGCCATAAGGTCGTCAAAAAAAGAAATATCAGAAATTTTTTCAAATGGAGACCACATACTTACACCAGCAGCCAGAATTAATATATCTATTTTTTTGTAATGATTTATCGTCTCATCAATGAGGTTCTTACATTCTAATTTTTTAGTAATATCTGTTTTGACACCAAAGCATTTACCGCCTTCTTTTTCAATACTTTGTCTTATTTCTTCAAGTTTAGAGTTTCTTCTTGCAGCTAAAACAACTTTGGCTCCTCTTAGAGAAAGTTTTTTTGCTAAAGATTTTCCAATACCAGAAGACGCCCCAGTTATTACGCATACTTTATCAACAAGGTCCAAAATTTAATCCTGAATCTTGTTCACGATATTGTTATCAATTCCAAATATGTTATCTGGGTCTTGTGACTTTTTAATATTTTGTATAACCTGAATACTACCAGCTGAAATAGTTTCAGGCATGAACTCTTTTCTCAATTTTCCTACACCATGATGGTGCGAGATTGAACCGCCATTTTTAATAAAACAAGCTCTAATTTTATGCTCAATATCACTGAAAACTTTTTCAGGGTTTTTAACTCCTCTTAGGTTAATCCCCATTGTATTATACATACAAACCCCAGTGTGATAAATTTTTGAAACTCTAGAACAAAAAAATGGTTTTCCTGGAAGATTATATTCTTTGTGCAATTTTGTAAGTAGTTTATTTGCTTCGTCTTTTACTTGATTTACTTTTGACCAGGGGACCGCTGTCTCTAAAGTTTCGCCAAGAATTCCTTGAGGTACAAAAAATTCGCGTATATACGCTATAACCATTGTTATGTTGTAACCAACTTTTCCTTCTTTGCGACCACCGAGCAATCCATTATACTTTCTTGCAAGTTTTTTTATATTTTTTCTTTGATGTTCAACTTCTGAAAATGTTCCTTCTAGTTTGAAGACTGCTGCAACAAAATAATCTGCATCGAAATTTTTAATTTTTAATGCTAACTTTTGAATTTTACTTTTGAATTTTCCAAACTTTGTTTTTTCTGGTTTTAACGCGCTTCCAAATTGATAATGTAAACTATCAAGCATTCTTGCACTAGCAGGTATTGTATTTGAGTGAGCTAGTTCGTACATAAAATCCAGTCCAGTATCCCAATCTTTCATGACAACCGATTCATAGTCACTACATTCTGGTAATCTATGAATTTTCATTGTGGCTTTTGTTATTATGCCTAGATTGCCTTCAGAACCGAAAAGAATGTTTTGTGTTTTTATACCAATTGAGGACCTCACCAGTGGCTCAATTTGATTTATTATCCCATTTGGAGTGACCATAACTAGGTTTTGAACAATATCTTCAATATTTCCATATCTGTTTTTTTTCATACCTGCGGCATTAGTAGATATCCAGCCACCCACAGTAGATAATTCAATACTATCTGGTTGGTGACCAGTAGTAAACCCTTTATCTTGAAGTTGGCTTTCTAATTCTTTACCTGTGATACCAGCCTCCACTTCAACTAAAAGATTTTTTTGATCTATAGAAATAATTTTATTTAATCTTCTTGTGTCAACAGTAACTATCATTCTGGTTTCATTTTTTGGTAACTGGAGTGCATTTGTGACATTAGTTCCGCCGCCATATGGGACAAGGCAAACATTATGTTTTTTTGCAAGATTTATTAATAAAACAACGTCTTCCTCAGTTTCAACATAAATAATAAGATCTGTGAATTTTTCAAGTTTATCATACAAAACTTTGAAAACTTCATCTGGAGAATTTTGGCCATGGCTGTGAAGAACTCTCTCGTCATCACTTAATGAAAGTTTATCTTTTTCAAATGAAGATTCAATTTCATCTATAAATGATTTGTTTAATGTCCGTTCAGAAACAAACTTTTTTTTAACTTCTTTAAAGTAAGGTTCTTTATTTATCTCTGTATCCAAAACTTTGGTAACAAAAGGGATTAGATAAGGTAATCTTTCTCCAGATATTCCATCATACCTTGCGCCAGTAAATGTGACAGAATTGTCATCATTTATTATAAAAGATGAATCTTTAAAACCCCATTTATGTCCCCAAAGTTCATCGTTTACTCCATAAAACTTCTCTTTTTTACTACTACTCATGTTAACTCTTCCAGTTTACTTTTAATTTTTTCTTCTAATTCTTTTGTCATGGCCTCTGCAGTTTTGAAAAGGTCTTTTTCATTATTCTTGTCTACTATAGTGAAAGAATTAGGGTCTATAGGTTCTAGAATGTAAACATGAATTTTACCAGGTTTAAAAATAAATTTTCCTTTTGGCCAGGATTTTCCTGAACCGGTGATAATGGCAGGGAGGATTGGTTTTCCTGTTCCAATTGATAATCGCGCTGGACCTTTTCGAAATCGTTTTAATACATCTGGTTGACCCCGAGTTCCTTCAGGGAATATAATAATACAACGCTTATCAACATTCATAAAACAATTTGATAATTCTAGAGTTTGCTCAAAAGTTATATCTTTTCCAAGGTGCGATTTTCGACCAAGAGGAATAAGGTTCATTACGGGTTTCATTATGTTCCTTCGAAGCCAGTTATCGAACCAATAGTCTTTTGCCGCTAGCATTCCAACATTATTAAAATTTTTATTTACGGAAAGGGATAATGCAATTACATCTAAATGAGCATTATGATTACTACAAAAAATAAAAGAATCATTAGGAATATTCTCTTTGCCAAAAACACTTAGTGGTGTATACCAAGAAAAAATAAACTTGGCCCAGTTATATAGTATTGTCTTACCAATGCGAAGATAAGAAGGCTGGCGTTTTAATAAATGAGAATACTTGGGGTTATCAAGTACATTCATAGAGGTGTTTTTTATTTTCTACCGTATTTCATATGCGCACTTGTCCATGTATGGGACATGATTGCTGATCCTAATGAAATTTCTAAACCTAAAGCAGCTGCGGCTATGATTTCAGCAAGCTTTCTAGATGAATGCTCACCACTGTCGCAGCCTAAAAGTTTTAAGTTTTGTTGTTGTTGATTTAATCTAGTTCCGCCACCAACTGTCCCAACAGTCATTGATGGTAAGGTTAATCTCCAAGTAATACCATCGTCAACTTTTTCTACCGTAAAATGTCCAACAGAGTTTTCTGCAACGCAGGCAGTATCTTGACCTGTTGCAATGTAAATTGCTGTCAAAGCATTAGAAGCATGGATGGCATTTCCAAGGGTTCCCGCCATCGCTGATACAATAGGAAAGTATGTCCAATTCTCAATAACAAAATCTGGATCAACATTAAGGACTCTTGACATAACAGATTTTGTTATGTGCGTTTCTGCGATAACGCCATGACCTCTACCGAGTATCATGTTCCGGGAAGATGCTTTTTTATCGCTGGCTAAATTTGAATCAAGAAAAAATTTATGTCCCGTTTCTTGTCTAATATATTCACAAGCAACGTTTGTAGCTAGAGTTACCATGTTTTGCCCGGCAGCATTACCAGTATCAAGAATAAAATCCAATAAAACATAATTTTGAATTGCATATTGATCAATTCGAATCACTTTACCATATTGTGTGGTGGATTGTGCTGCTTTTTTGATTTCATCTAAGTGCTCATTTACCCAGATTTGAAATTCATCACTCTTTTTTAAATCATCAAAAATAAAAATTGGTGATCTAGAAAGCTCTTGGCGAAAGTGTTTTACTTTCATTCCACCACATAAAGACGATGCATAAAGACCACGATTCATTGATGCCGCTAAACTACCTTCAATTGTACATAGAGGTATTGCGAACTCGCCCTTAGCATATTTACCATCAATGATTGCTGGTCCAGCAATTGCCATAGGCATTTGCATAAAACCGACATGGTTTTCTATGATGCCTTTTAACTCTTCAGTCTCATTTGGAGGTAGATTTTTTAATTCAAAATCATGTTCATTCTTGAGCCAATCTAGACGTCTATCAGAATCTTCAGGAAGGTATCCTCTCGGAATTCTATTTCTTTTATTGCTATTATTATTATTATTATTCATATTTTTTGAAATATGGGCAGGCAGTTTTCAGGACCCTTCTTAGTTTAAAGAACGGTGGTGGCCTCCCGCTTTTAGCAAACTTCCTTGATCCAAATTAAAATTTGGAAAGGCCTGTTTTTTGAAAACGAAGTACAGCCTCCTAATTATATGATTGTCGATCCGGAATTAACAGAACCCGCCCAAATTATTTTTTTAATTATCCTAGAAATTATTCCCTTTATGCTTCATAAAAAACATTATTTACTATATGATTTTAATTGTTTTTCGCTACTTGCTACTGAAACTGCAACAGCTGCATCTCCGGTTACATTTACGGTAGTTCTAATCATATCTAAAATTCTATCTACGCCTAGAATAAGAGCAACACCAGCACTTGGAACTCCTACTGATTCTAATATAATAATTAACATAATAATACCTGCTGCTGGTACCGCTGCTGTTCCAATTGAGGCTAAAACTGTTGTCAAAACAATCGTGATCTGATCTGTTAATGATAAATCCATACCTAGTGCTTGAGAAATAAATACTGCTGCTACAGCTTGATACTGTGCTGTTCCATCCATGTTTATAGTTGCGCCAAGAGGCAACACAAAAGAAGACACCTCCTCAGATACGCCGAGCTCTTCTTCGCATCTTTCCATGGTTATCGGCAATGTCGCTCCACTAGAGCTTGTAGAAAATGCTAATAATTGAGCAGGTGCGATGCCTTTAAAAAATTTTTCTATGGGCATTCTAGAATAAATTTTTAGCAGCGACAAATAAGTAATAATAACATGTAAAAAGAGACCTAATGTTAAGGTGAACATATAGAATCCCAATGCACTCATGAGTTCTATTACCTGGCTGATATTATCGCCAACTACCTTATTAATTGTTTGGGCAATAAGTGCAAAAACGCCTACGGGTGCCATAAGCATAATTATATCAATTACTTTAAGAACTACTTCGTTTAGACCTTCAAAAAACCCTATAAACTCTTTTGATTTATTCTTCGGTATTTGAATTAGTCCGATGCCTACTAAAATTGCAACGAAAACTATCTGAAGCATATTTCTATTATTTGATGCTGAAAAAACAATATTATTTGGGACCATGTCAACAAGGGGTTTTAAAGGTCCTCTTTTTTTTACCCTTTCAGCATTATCTGTTTTTGATTCCAGATTCTTTTTATAAGTATCTTGGAGTTCAATTTTCATCTGTTCTGGAATTTGGTTCCCAGGTTTTAAAGAATTCACAAGAAAAAGTCCAATTATGACAGATATCAATGTAGTAGATAGATATATTAAAATTGTTTTTCCACCTATTCTCGATAGTTTTTTAGTATCTGATAGTGAGGCTACACCTAAAACTAAAGAAGCAAATACTAATGGAACTGCTATGAGTTTTAGCAAATTAATAAATATTGTGCCAAAAGGGGCAATCCAATTGGTAGTAAATGTACTCCAACCATTAGATGCGCTTATTACACCATATATTAGCCCTAAAACTAATCCGATAATGATTTTCCAATGTAGTGCTAGATTTTTCATATGCTGACTCGCAATGTATCACTAAAAATCAAAATTTGAAAAAATATATTCAAGATAATTAATCAAGATAATTCAAAGCTGTTTTGATTTCAGTTGTTGGCATTTTGCAGGAAAAATTCTCACAAACATAGTAAGTTGTTTTGTTGTTAATTGCATGGTGTGTTTTAGTCCATGGTGCAATAGTATCCAGGTCAGAGTCACCATTTGATGATTTAAAGATATAGATAGCATGGGGGTTGTAAATACTTTGAAGCTGTTTAATTCTATCAATTACTTCTCCATTCAGCTCTTTGCCAACAATGACTATTTCTTTTGGGTCTTTTGTCGCGAACATAAATGAGCTTAACATAGATGCATGAGCTGAGGGAGCTTTGTTAATTTTGTTTGAAAAAGCTTTGAATGTTTTGAACGCTATTTTTTCCCACTTCAAATCACCAGTGTACTTACTTAATTTAATACAATTCATTGCTGCAACCGCATTGCCTGAAGGAATAGCTCCATCATAGCTATCTTTAGCTCTAATAATTAGTTTCTCCCCGTAATTTGGGCCAATAAAAAACCCATCATCTTCATCATCATAAAAATCATTAATCATGATTTCTGATAATTCTAAAGCAGAAGTTAGAAAGCGTGTTTCGAATGTTGCTTCGTATAGTTCTAGAATACCCCAAATAAAAAATGCATAGTCATCTATATGTGGTTGTAATCCAGCCTGATTATTTCTAAATCTTTTTTTGAGTTTCCCATCATTATCTCTCAGATTTTGAATAATGAAATCAGCAGATTTAATAGCAGCATCTATGTAAACAGGCTTTTTTAAAATTTTTCCGCCTTTTGCCATTGCAGCAATCATTAGCCCATTCCAATCTGTTAATATCTTATCATCTTTTAGAGGGTGAATTCTTTTTTCTCTTTCAATAAATAAAAGATTTCTACTTTCATCAATTGATTTAGATAATTCATTTATATCGAGGTTCTCTAATTTTGCAAATGCAGATAAACTTAACTTTAAAAAAGGTATGTTCTCAGGCATTGCGTGACCCGATGCTTCATCAATAAAATTCCCTTCTCTTCTTATTCCATATACTTTTTGAAAAATCTCACCTTTTTCTTTGCCCAGCACATGGTTTATTTCTTTTTCCGTCCAAATGTAAAACTTTCCTTCTTCACCTTCGCTGTCTGCATCTTCAGCTGAATAAAACCCTCCGTTTTTTTTCATCATATCTCGAACTACATATGTAAAAATTTGTTCAGTGGTTTTTGCTAGTGTTTTATCTTTTGTTGCTTCATATGCTTCTAAATATGCCATGGAAATCATGGCTTGGTCATAGAGCATTTTTTCAAAGTGAGGTAGAAACCAGCGTTTGTCAGTAGCGTAGCGATGGAAACCATAGCCAATATGATCATATATTCCTCCAGCTCTCATCTGCTTTAATGTTTCAATGGCCATATTTTTTGCATTTAAATCACCATAAGTTTTATAATAGCGAAGTAAAAAAATGATGTTGTGAGGAGAGGGAAACTTTGGTGAGTCGCCGAAACCGCCAAACTCATTATCATATGTTTTACTAAAGTTCACATATGCATTTTTAATTGTTTCTTCATTTATCTGCTCACTGGCTGAGTAATTATTTGACTTTATCAAATAGTCATTTACTTGTTCAATTGTTTTCTTTATATCATCTTGTTTATTCTCCCAAGCATTCATTAAAGATGGAATGAGTTCCATCATACCAGGCTGGCTGTGGTTACTTTTTTTAGGGAAGTAGGTTCCTGCGAAAAAAGGTTCTTTATCCGGTGTCATTACAATTGTCAATGGCCATCCGCCTCTGCCAGTCATAGCTTGACAAACTGACATGTACAGGTGGTCAATTTCTGGCATTTCTTCACGGTCGACTTTGATTGAAATAAAATTATCGTTCATCAGCTTAGCTACTTCTTTATCTTCAAAAGATTCATGTTCCATAACATGACACCAGTGACAAGTTGAATATCCAATAGATAGAAAAATCGGTTTGTTCTGTTTTTTTGCCTTATCAAAAGCATCTTCACTCCAAGGGTACCAATCAACAGGGTTATTTTTGTGTTGAAGTAAATAGGGACTTTGAGAGTTTCCTAGTCTGTTCATTTTACCATCTCTTTCATTTTTTTTCGAACACCCTACTATAATTAAAAGAAATAATAATAGGTAATTTGGGTTTTTAATCATGATAAATAATTTCTTTTATATCTGATACGCATATTAAAGTTAATTTATATTAAATATTTAAATAAATAGTTCTGTATTTAGAGATTAGAAGCAGATATATTTTAATATAATGATATATACTGTCTCTATTTCTATCTATCTTTTTGCTTTAGTCGGTGTTGGTATTTATAAAACCAAAATGGTAAAAAATAGCGAAGATTTCATGGTCGCTGGAAGAGTGCTACCTTGGTATATCCTAGTAGGCACTTTACTTGCAACTTGGATGGGAAGTGGATCGTTGTTTAGTGGTGCTGGGCTAGGGTACCGTAATGGGCCAGCTGCTCTTTGGTCAAGTGCTGGCGCGTGGCTAGGTATAACGCTCATTTACTTCATAGCTAAAAGAATTAGAAACTTTGGTAAAATAACTGTTCCTGATATTTTTGAGATTCGCTATGGACGATTTGCTGCATTATTAGCGACAATAATTACGGTTATTGCTTACACAACTATTGTATCGTATCAATTTAGAGGTGGCGGTAAGGTCTTAGAAATGGTTTCAAATGGCATGATCTCGCTAGAAATCGGGATTATTATTACAGCGGTATTTGCAATCTCTTACACTGTTCTAGCAGGTATGTTTTCCGTTGTTTACACCGATGTTATAAATGGGGTTTTGATTACGATTGGTGTTCTAGCTGCACTAGTATTTATGTTAATAAATATTGGTGGCATTGAAGAAATGATACAAATTGCTGATCAGGCAGGTAAGTGGAGTATGTTTGGCAATTGGTCAGCTGAACGTACTGGCGATATTTCTGGTCCTATAATTGCACTAAGTTTTTTTGTTCCCACAATGCTTCTTTTAATGGGGGACGCAAATATGTATCAAAGAATTTTTAGTGCAAAAGATGGTGGTTCTGCAAAAAAAGCAGTCTTTTTCTGGGTTGTTGGTGTTGTGATTTTAGAATCAAGTATCTCTTTTCTCGGACTAACAGGGAGTGTTGCAGCTGAGCAAGGTATAATGCCTGACATTGTTCAAAATGAACAAGGAGTGGTCGTCAGAAATGCTGAAATATTAGGACTGTCCCCGTCAGAAGATGAATTGCTCTCAGCTAGGCAGTCTGGAAGTGAATCAGTCATTCCAGCTATAGCAATACATGGAGGTTTGCCACTAATAATTGGTTTAATCTTAGTTTCTACGATGATGGCAATTATTGTTTCTACAGCTGATTCGTTTTTATTAATTCCAGCTACGAACTTGACTAGAGATGTTTACCAAAAATATATTAATAAAAATGCAACTGAAAAAAAAGTCATCTTTGTTAGTCGGATGCTTGTTCTATTTTTAGGCCTTATAGCGTTTCTTTTAGTAAGCCAATTTAAAACAGTGCTTAACGCTGCTTTTACGGCTTACAATATATATGGAGCCTCTCTTACCCCTGCATTATTAGCTGCTTTTCTTTGGAAAAGAGCCACAAAAGAGGGTGCTGTCATTTCTATTTTAACGGGTTCTAGTATTACAATTATATGGACATATTTGTTACCACATTGGAGCGGGTTTAAAAACCTTCATCCTTTTTTACAAGAGCTAACATATCCAGCAGCCGGATTGTCTATTTTTGCATTGATAGTTGTAAGTCTTTTCACTGATCCACCTCCCAAAAAAGTACTATTACAGTTTTTTAATGACGATGACTTGTAGATATTTCGCTTTTATCTTAATCTTCTTTGCTGTTATTTTGTGTGAAGGTCTTGAAGACGATAAAACTGAAAAAATTGAGACTCTAAAACAAAAAATCGGTTTAAAAACAACAGATGCTTTTGATAGTTTCGCTTATAATATTTTGGTTGAAAAGCTAGACTCTCTCGGCATCAAAGATGAACAGTTAAAAGATGGTTTTGATTGGGGAGGGAGACAAGCAGGCTTTGAAACGTATATAAATAATAATATTGATACTTTATTGTCATTCTTTGTCAAAGTTGAAGATATCGTAATCGATAAAAACGAATTAATGAAACAAAAGGATTTTATTAAAGGTAATAACGAAGTCGAAAATCCTCAAATAATTCAGGCTGTAGATAATCTTTCCATTAAAAAAAGCAACATAGATAAAATTTATAGTAATGACAAAAGTCAAAAAATTAAAAATTCAAGATCAAGGAGAAGCCTTCTTTCCGGATTAAGAATTGGAGGTGGTCTAGGGAAAACAATAATAAAAGGATCGAAACTTTCAAGTTTAACATCCTATACTGAATCCTCTTTTAATATTCGTTTCCCTTTTGGTTTAAAAATAGGCCCTTTTTTAACAAGTATCGGTTACGAAACAAGTAAATATTCTTTTGCATCTTCTGTTGATACCTTAGATAGTTATTACGGTAATGGAAGTGGCGTAATCATTAACGTTGATCTATCAAAAATAATCAAAATTGGAGGAAAAAACCTTGTAAAAGAGTTCGTTGTAGGATCTCAAAATTACGACCATGGTTCAGGACTAATAGCCGGCTATAATGTGAATTTGATTTTAGGCTCTTTACCATGCTCTCTTTCAATGTCAAGCAGATTTAATACGATGAAGTTCAATAATGGTGATACATCATATTGGGGTTCTCTTTATGTTGGATTGGGTCTTGATTTTTTATAATTATTTATGAAAAAAATCATTAAAACTATAAATCTTTTTTGGGTCCTTTCAATCGCATTAGTTTTGGTTTTTTTTACTGCTTGCCAAAAAGATGACTTAAAAAGTCACGTAAGTTATCTTCAAGATGAAGTAGATGATTTAGAATCAGTAATAACAAATATTAAAAGTGAAAACAAGAATCTAAAGAGCAGATTAGAAAAAATTAAAATACTCGAAAAAGAACTATCAATTATGCGAACTAAAATGGATAGTCTTTCTCAATTGCCTGGAGCACTTTATTCTCAGGCACATACTTATTTTGATTCTGGTCAATTTGAAGAATGTATGAACCTTTTGATTCTTTTATCAGAGGAATACCCAGATTGGGATCGGCAAAAAGTTGAGAATAAATATAATTTAGCAAATAAGAAACAATTGAATATTAAAAAAGAGCAGTTAAGATTAAAAAAAATAAATGAGCGTAAGCAACAAAGAGCATCGCAAATGGTTGACTCAATAAGAACTAATGTAGAATCTATTTACGATAAAAAGACTGGAGAGACCTATTTTAGAACTTTACGTTCAACTTTATGTCAAGTGGCTCATACTGTATCTTTTGGAATTGAGTTATATATGATAATGAATAAAGATGGAGATAGAGAGTTTAGAATGAAATCAACGTACATTGACAAAAGTGGATCAGACTATCACGACCCTCAATGGATGAATTATAGCAAAATAGAACTATTATCTGATAATAATAAGAGAATAATTATCGACGTAAATAAATCAAATAAAGAATTAGTTGAGTCAAGGTTTGCTAACCAAGAAAAATCCGATGATTCTGTTGATACAGAGTTAATATTAAGTTTTTTTGATGCAAATAGAATAAGGGTATATTTTAAAGGTAAGTATTTGTATGAGTTTGACATGACTTATGAACAATTCAATGCTTTTAGGGAAATACTTGCAAACTATGATTACATATAAATATTTTTATATAGCAATTACTTTGATTGTTAGTTTTTCCAGCTTTTCTTTTGCAATTACTTTACCTGAGCATGAATATTTAACCGAACGTATTAAAACGATATCGTTGAAAAAACTTGGAACAGCTAAACACGTACATTTAAAAAATGAAGTTATTCAAAAAAATTTAGTTCTTTTATTTATCAATCATAAAAATTTTGAATCTCAAAAAATAATTTCAGAGATACAAAATATTAGGGCTAGTATTCAAAATTCAAGGGTTGAATACTTTTTAATTAGTGATTATGATAATGATTTAGTTTTGTTATCGATGGTTCAAAAGCATATTTGGACTGTACCAGTTTTAATTGATGAGTATAAAATTGCAGCAAGTATTTTTAATATAAAAAGTATGCCTCATATAATTGTTCTTAAAAAAGGCGATGCGACTTTAAGTTTCAAAACAGATTTTTCTGAAACTGGAATTCTTGACTTGATAAATCATGTCAATTCATTATGATGAGGTTTATCATTCATATTTTTTCGATCGTTTTATTAATATTTATTATCAGTTGCACATCTAAGCCTTCCCCTGTAATACCGTCGCCTTCAAAAGTCATTAAGCCTGGATGGGTAGAGAACCATCAACATGATAGTGTCTATGTTTACAGTGTTTATAAAGTTGAAAAAAAAGAAGCTTCAAGCTTGAATGAGTTAGTCTACAACCAGATGAAAAAAATGATTGAAGATGACTTTTTATATCATCTGAAGAGCATTGCTGAGTCTTCAAATTTAGATTTTAGTATGTATAAGGATGCCATTCTTGAAAATAGAATTTTAAGAGCCTCTAAATATTTTTCCAAACCAGAGAATTTCGTTGACAAAAAGCATGTGTACGCTTTGTTAAAGTTCGATAAAAAATCATTTATAAAAGCTTTTGAAAATGATTTGTCTGACAATTTAGACCTTGCTAAACAAATTATTAATAATATTAGTGACAACATTTCTGAAAAAAACTTTAAAAGAATTTCAAAATCGTTAGGCCTCATGATTAATTATATTGGTTACGGATCCTTAATCAGCAGCAATGATATTGATAAAGAGGTAGTTCAAATAATATTACAATTAAAAGAAATAACTCACAATTATAATGATCGAATTCAGTTGGAATACAAATCAGAATATCTTCAAAAAATACCATTAGTAAATGAAAGCAAAAGAGTTAATGTAATATCAAAAGATTTATTATCTGGGAAAATG
>CALKMQ010000041.1 GCA_938092125.1 uncultured bacterium | reverse complement strand
ATGCTACAGATTACCGTAGATAGATTAAGAAAATTAAAATCAACATCTGAAATTTATATTATTACAAGGAAAGAGCTTTATAATCCAATTCTCGAAACTACTAAGAATATCAAGCCCGAGAATATAATCATAGAGCCGAGTGCAAAGAATACTGCCCCAGCAATTGCGTTAGTTGCCCAAAAAATTTATATGGAAGAAAAAAATGCGATTATGGGTGTTTTCCCGGCCGACCATTTAATCGTTGGACATAATAATTTCGAGAAATCACTTAGCAATGCCTTTAGTATTTTAGAAAAAGAACAAAGTTTGGTCACAATAGGAATCAAGCCAACTTACCCAAGTACTGGATATGGTTATATTCAATATGAACGAAACTCTACTAAAGGATTGGGATACCAAGTCAAAACTTTTGCGGAAAAACCTCATGAGACGTTAGCAAAAAGATTTATAAAAAGCGGAGATTTTTTGTGGAACGCTGGAATTTTCGTTTGGAAAGTAAATACTTTACTACATAGTCTTCAAAAGCATATGCCAGATTTGCACGATGCTATGAAAAAAATTGGAAAACGCTTATTGGAGTCATCCTCGTTTGATGATATCTGGGATAGTATCGTTCCACAATCAATTGACTATGGTTTAATGGAAAAAGCCAATAATATTTTTGTTATTCCAGCTGATTTTGAATGGAATGACTTAGGATCCTGGGACGCTTTATATGATATTTTCTCAAAAAAAGATAAAGACAATGTTGTAAGGGGATTAGGAACAATAATTGAAGGTGAAAATAATTTAATTCAATCTAATAATAGGTTCACGGCTATAATTGGAGTAGATAATCTAGTGGTCGTGAATACTGATGATGCAACGTTAGTAGTGCCCCGAGATAAAGTTGAAAAAGTGAAAGATCTTGTTAATTGGCTAGATGAAAAAGGCCATAAGGACTTGTTGTAATTGAAAAATAAAGAACTACTGGAAGAGTTTCACTCACTCGCTGAGAAACTCGACATTAAAATTATGAAAGGGAAAGGTGACTTTTCAGGCGGAGATTGTATTGTAAACGAGAAAAAGGTCATAGTTATAAATAATATTAAACCAATCGAGCAAAGATTAAATACACTGGCGAGCTGTTTCAAAAATTATGATTTGGAAGGATTATATATTGTGCCAGCTTTGCGAAAATATATTAATGACGCAAATAGATTAGATTTTAA
This sequence comes from uncultured bacterium, assembly GCA_938092125.1. Classification (GTDB taxonomy): domain Bacteria; phylum Fidelibacterota; class Marinisomatia; order Marinisomatales; family UBA1611; genus TMED80. Next base: position 8,884 of record CALKMQ010000041.1, on the reverse strand, counting down.
TTAGATATTCTATGCATATATTTAAACTTGCTATGTTAAATAACGTTTTAAGTGACTATCTTTAAAGAATAAAATTTTTAAAGAATTAATTTTTTAATAAAATTAAAAAAATATGAAAGTAAATAATTTTGTGAAAAGCGACAATGAATAATCTATGGGCTCCCTGGCGCATGGAATACGTTCGTGCTCCCAAAAAAAACCTTAAAGAAACATTCTCTCAAAAATTAGATAATGGAACTGATAAAGATAATATGATACTTTTTAGAGGTTCTTATTCTTTTGTTTGCATGAATCTCTATCCCTATAGTAATGGTCATATAATGGTTATTCCATATGAAGTTGTGGATAAGCCAGAAGATTTAAAAAGCATAGTTTTATCTGAAATAATGAATATTTCCTCTCAATCAATGAGCATAATTAGAAAAAAAATGAATGCAGAAGGATTTAATTTTGGTTCTAATATTGGTGCATCAGCAGGAGCGGGGATTGCCGAGCATCTGCATTTTCATATTGTTCCGAGATGGAAAGGTGATACTAATTTTATGCCTGCGATTGGCAATACGAAAGTTCATGTACAAGGTTTACAAGATACGTATGCTGAACTAAAACCATTTTTTCAAAATATGGAGTTGCCTAAGTGAGTTTTTATCAAACATGGCTACCATTCATTTATCTATATGGAATTGGTGGTGTTTCTTTTTTACTTGGAACTTTTTTAATATTTAGAACGGGAGCTCTGCGGGTAAATGATCCCGTTCATAAGAAATGGGTTTGGGTATTGTTCTATGGATATTTCTTTTATGCTTTTATACATGCTCTTTTTATTTATCTAGCGATTGAGAGTGTTTAATGGACAATATTTTAGGAACAAATCTAGATAGAATAGTAATACTCGCTTATTTTGCAATAGTAATGGGTTTTGGGGCTTATTTTGGTAAATACAGCAAAACAACATCTGATTATTTTTTTGGAGGAAGACGGTTTGCTTGGTGGCTCATTACAATATCCATAGTTGCAACGGGGATTGGCTCTCATAGTTTCGTTAAATATTCCACCAAAGCATATCAGTATGGGTTCTCATCGACAATGACCTACATGAACGATTGGTTTTTTATGCCACTATTTTTGTTTGGTTGGCTTCCAATAATTTATTACTTGAGGCTTGGTTCAATACCTGAATACTTTGAACGAAGGTTTAGTCGTGAAGCAAGATATATCGCTACTTTTATGATATTGATGTACATGATTGGTTACATTGCCATTCAGTTTCTTACTTTAGCGACTGCTCTTTACAAGATATATGGCATTCCGTTAATGCTTACAGTGATTTTAATTGCAATTGCGACGACCATCTATATGCATTTTGGGGGACAAACCTCAGTTATCTTTACGGATTTAATTCAAGGTTTTATTTTAATTTTTGCTGGGTTATTACTTTTTTATTTAGGACTTAATTTTCTTGTTGATAACACATCCTATGCATCTGGTTTAAAAGCATTATGGGAAAACCTTACTCCAGCAGAAAAGCTCCCTCTCGCTAATTTTAATTCACCACCTGATTTTAATTTTGTAGGTATATTTTGGCAAGATGGTATAGCTGGATCTATTGGATTTTTATTTTTAAACCAAGGTCTAATTATGAGGTTTATGGCCGCTAGAAGTGTTAATGAAGGAAGAAAAGCTGCAGCATTTAATGTATTGGTTATTTTACCAGTATCAGCTATCGTGGTTTCAAATGCTGGGTGGATAGGTAAAGCCATTGCAAACTCTATCCCGGGTGCTCTGCCTATTGACCTTGCCCCGAATGATGTATTTGTATCTGTTGCAAATCTAATTACCTCTCCTGGCGTATTTGGTTTTATAATCGCAGCATTGTGTGCAGCGCTTATGTCGACATCAGACACATTGGTAAATGCATCTTCTTCAGTTATTATTAATGATATTTATAGACCTCTAACAAAAAATAAAGCTTCAGATGAAGAACAATTAAAATTAGCTAGGCTTGCTTCTGTTTTAGTGAAAGTAATTGCAGTCTGCTTAGTTCCATTTTTCAATTCTTTTGATTCAATATATGAAGCTCATGGTTGGTTTCATTCAACGTTTACGCCGCCATTAGTTGTCGGCGTTTTTTTAGGTATCTTTTGGAGAAGGTTCACATCAACTGCCGTAATTGCAACGTTTGTAGTTGGTGCTTTTTTAATGATTCTTGGCCAAGTTTATCCATCGCTTATTAGTCCATTTTCACATGGAATTGAGTTCAGACCTGGAAGAGGCTATTCTTATATCGGAGCACTATATAATCTTGTTGTTTGTGCTGGAGTGGGAGTAATTGTAACCTTGTTTACAAAGCCAAACCCCAATAAAAATCTTACGGGATTAACCGTATTTGATGTTCATAAACTTAAAAATATTTTTAAAGGTTCTGATGTTAATGAATTAACGGGCAAACCAGTTATTGTTAATTATGAGATTAAAGATTTGAAAGAAGACATGGTTTCTTTTTCAGAAGATGATATGAAAATTGCGAATGCTAAAAAAGGTGACCTAGTATATATACAAGATTCAAGGTGGTGGCTAGGAGGGCTCAAGTCAATACACGCCACTTATGATACACCGCATAAGGAAGATGGTATTGTATATATAAGTCAAAAGCAATGCGACTCAGGTATGTTCATTAATGGCTTGTCGCTTAAAGCAGAAAAAGAAATGTAATCTTAAATTATCAGGGCCGCGATTGCCGCTAAAACCCTTTAGTAATGAAAAATAAAAAAAACATTCCAAATTATCGCGATTATTTACAACTAGACTCACTTCTAAAATCGCAAGCATTAGTAAGCGATAAATTAGGTAAAAAAGCTCATGATGAAATGCTTTTTATAATTACGCATCAAGTATACGAGCTTTGGTTTAAACAAATATTATACGAAATCGATTCAATTTTTGAAGTTTTTAAGATTAAAAATGTTGATGAATCAAAAATTGGCACCGTCGTAAGTAGACTTCATAGAATTAATGAAATAATTCAACTTCTAATTGATCAAATAAAAATTTTAGAGACAATGACGCCAATGGATTTTTTAGAGTTCAGAGATATGTTAACTCCAGCTTCCGGGTTCCAAAGTGGGCAGTTTAGAATGATTGAAAATAAAATAGGCCTTCTGAAAAATGAGCGGCATGCATATGGAGGTAAAAACTACAAACAGAAAATACACAAAAATGAATTTAAGGATGTTGAAAATTCTGAAAATTCGGACTCTTTATTTATTTTTGTCGAGAAATGGCTTGAAAGAACGCCTTTTTTAGTATCAGAAGATTATAATTTTTGGGATCAATATAAAAAAGCTGTAAAAAAAATGATTTTAAATGATAAAAAAATTATAGAAAAAAACGAAAGCCTTTCCGGAGATGAGAAAGAAAGTCATTATAATCAATATAATTCAACAGAAAAAATGTTTAACTCGTTTTTTGACGAGTCAATTTTTTCAAAAATGAAATCTAGTGGTCAGTTTAGATTGTCATACAAGGCCACGCATGCAGCACTCTTAATTTTATTATATCGGGATCAACCGATATTACATAATCCTTATAGACTGTTAAGCAAATTAATTGATCTTGATGAACTCCTTACGACCTGGAGATATAAACATCATTTGCTAGCGACAAGAATGATAGGTAAAAAGATAGGAACTGGTGGTTCTGTAGGAGCCTCATATTTAAAAAAAGCTTTAACTAAACACAGAGTATTTGAAGATTTAAGTAGTCTAACAACGTTTTTAATTCCACGATCTGAATTGCCTAGTTTACCTGAGGGCATTATTCGGAAGCTAAGTTTTCATTATGACTCATTTACAAGCTAAGGTCTTCTTCAACCAATTCCAGGCCTCGCTCTATTGCGTTTTTTAGTTGTAAATCAGATTTAAACTTTATTATATGATTTTTTAAAAATTGGACTTCGTTTTCTATAGTCTTATCTTTATAAATAATCTCATAAATGATCATACATAAAAGCCATTCTTTATCATATTGCTCATATACAATTTTTAGTATTTTCATATAATTTTCACTAGATGCTTTTTTATTTTTGAGCTTTTCAACTTTGCCATATAATTTGTTTAGGTATTCAGTTTTTTCTGTGAGATTTGAAGAGTGATATGAAATATTTTCTTTAGTTAGTTCTAAACTTTGGTAATTCTTCCAATCAGCTGGACCACCATAAATAGACACTATTTTATTTCCACATGCGAGGTCATATTGGCCCCAGGCTGGTTCAAATAATATATTATCTTCCAGACTAACTGATACATTATCCAATGTTATTAAAATTGGTTTATCTTCATATTTTATTATGTTTTTTATAGTGCCTGAAACAATTAAACCATTGTAAAATTTTATTGTTGAATTTTTTCCGGGTTCAACGTTAATCGTTTTTAATTCCTCATCGCTTAATTCGTATAGTGATTTATTCAGAGGGATTATATCTCCAAGTGCAGTGCCATAACCCTCAGGATGGGTTTCCGTTCCCTGACCATCTATTTCAGAGTTGTTGTAACACAGCTGAGTCCTTCCTATATAGTTTAAATATGATGGTTGATTCTTTTTATCGTATATACATTTATTTAAAATGCCTGACACTTGTAACCCCGAATCAAAAACAGTAGTTGTTGTATTTTCCGATAAAATAGCTTTTTCTACAGCGGGTTTACCACCAATAACATAGGCCATTGTACTACTATAATCGGTTAAAATGGTTTTCAAATTTTTAAAGCTCTCTGTTACGAAAAGTTGTGGTTGCGGTTTGGTAATATTATAGTCCTGTTTAATACAGTCTATGCTAATTGGTATTTTTTTTACACTATTTTTAAGACAAGAAACGCTTTCAGAAACTGATGACAATAGGCCGGCTCCATAAATTTTAGGGTTAGTCAAGTCACCAACTAAACCATATTCAATGGTCCACCAATTCATTCTGGCTAGTTCGCTTGCTTCACTAAGCCATGTTTTTTGATTAGATATAGTTTCAAACTCGCATTCAATTTTTTTTAAAATTTTAGGATTTATATTTGGATTTTCTTTTGAAACCGAAAGGTTCCTAACTATTTCATATTGCTTTGTATCACTTTTTGATTCAATTGCTTTTTTAGCTACTTCCCCGTAACAACGTAAATATTCAGAATAGTCTTCATTTGCAATTATTGGAGCGTGCCCGGCTGCTTCATGTATAATGTCCGGAGCAGGAGTGTATGTAATATGATCACTTGTTCTAATATCAACAGCAATTGGAAGAACCTTTCTTGCCAAAAACTCCATGAAGATAATTGGGGGAATAAACCCTTTCACGCTGATAGCTCCCCAACCAAAGTCATCGAGCTTTTTATCCATGTCATCAATTTTTGGAATATGTTCTGTTGGAATTCCAACTTTTTTTATCCCTTCGATATATGATTTCTGAGCATTTTTTTTGAAAAAAGGAATGGATATTTTCATAACGTATCGCCAAACGGCTTGGTCAATGTATGAGTATAATGAGTAATCTTGTATGGAAGTATACTCTAATAAGCGTTGTGGAAGACTTGTTCGTGCTTTACTCATTTTTTTTAAAATATTTATTAAATCTAAGCTTAAATAACTTTTATATCATTAATATTAGTGAAAATAAAAAAATTAAAAAATGTACACCTTTTCTGTTACTATAAAACAAAAACGAATTAAATTCCGTCCTCTTTTTGATATTTAAAAATACAGAATTTATATTCCGGAGTAGCTCAGTTGGTAGAGCAGGTGACTGTTAATCACTTTGTCGGGGGTTCGAGTCCCTCCTCCGGAGCAATTTATTTGTACCTTCGCAACATTTGAAATATTATATAGCAATATTCGGTTTAATTATGAGTTCATGTTCAGATAACATACTACCCCCTGATGTAAAAAAAATCCCTAAAGATATGCAAGTGCACGGAGATATGAGGACTGATAATTATTACTGGATGCGTTTAACAGACGAGCAAAAATCTGCAGAGAAATATGATGACCAAACTCAGGATGTTGTTGATTATATTGATGAGGAAACACAGTATTTAGAAAACAGTTTAAAGCATACAAAGCCCCTTCAAAAAACTCTTTATGATGAGATGGTTGGTCGCATTAAAAAAGACGATGAGTCTGTCCCTTATTTTGAAAACAAGTACTATTATTATTCTCGTTATGAAGAAGGTTTAGAGTATCCAATATACTGCCGTAAACATAAGAATCTAGAAAACGATGAAGAAATTATTCTAGATGTAAATATTTTAGCGGAGGGGCATGATTATTTTGCAATCGGAGGAATGTCAATAAGTCCTAATAATAAATGGTTATCTTATGGAGTTGATACTCTTAGTAGAAGGTATTATAAAATATATTTTAAAAACTTAGTATCTGGCGATGTCTTAGAACAAACTATTCCAAACACTACAGGCGGTGCAGCTTGGGCAAATGACAATAAAACAGTTTTCTATACCTCTAAAAATAAAGTTACTCTACTAGGTGAAAAAATATTTAGACATAAAATAAATACTAATTATAAAAAAGACGTTCTTATGTATTCAGAAAAAGATGAAACATATTACAACGGTGTTTATCGATCAAAATCAGGTCAATATATTATTATTTATAATAGCAGTACTCTAGTTAGCGATTATCATATCTTGGATGCCAATGAACCAGATGGGCAGTTTGTTAATTTTTCTCCAAGAGGAAATAAACATGAGTACGACATTCAGCACTATGAAGATTACTTTTATATAATATCAAATAAAGAAGCTCCAAATAATCGTCTAATGCGAACAAAAGTAAATGCGACTGATATATCAAACTGGGAAGAAGTTATTGCCCACCGTGAGGATGTTCATTTATTAGGACTAGAAATTTTTAAAAATCATTTAGTGTTTAGTGAAAGAAAAGATGGTTTAAGAGCTATTAGAATAAAAAATATGATATCAGGTGATGATAGATATATTGATTTTAATGAGAGTACTTATTCTGCATACATTTCTACAAATGAGGAGTATGATACCAACGTCCTTAGATATAGTTATTCTTCGATGTTAACACCCTCCTCTGTTTTTGATTATAATATGGATACCCAAGAAAAAACATTACTTAAGCAAAGTGAGGTGATTGGTAAAGGTTATGATCAAAGTCTTTATGATGCAGAAACTATATATGCTACGGCTAGAGATGGTGAAAAAATTCCTATCTATCTAGTTTATCGTAAAGATTTAAAAAAAGACGGCCCTCAACCGCTTTTATTGTATTCCTATGGTTCCTATGGTTCAACATCAGATCCATATTTTAGCTCTGCAAGACTAAGCTTACTAGATCGCGGGATTATTTATGCTTTAACCAATGTAAGAGGGAGTCAGATTTTTGGCAGACAGTCATATGAAGATGGCAAGCTATTAAAAAAGAAGAATACCTTTTATGATTTTATCGATGCGGGTAAGCACTTGGTCGAAAAAAAGTATACATCTCCTGATCAATTATTCTGTTCTGGAGGGAGCGCTGGTGGTCTATTAATTAGTGCTGTAGTCAATATGGAACCTGATTTATGGAAAGGGGCTATCACGGCTGTGCCATTTGTTGACGTAGTGACGACGATGTTAGACCCATCAATACCACTTACTTCTAATGAGTGGGATGAGTGGGGTGATCCAAGGGAAGAGGAATATTATCATTATATGCTATCTTACTCTCCTTATGATCAAATTGAGAAGAAAAAATACCCAAATATTTTGGTCACCTCGGGTTTTTTTGACTCTCAAGTCCAATACTGGGAGCCACTAAAATATGTTGCAAAACTAAGGGACTTTTGGGTAGGTAATAATAAATTATATTTATACATGAATATGGATGCTGGACATGGTGGAAAGTCTGGAAGATTTAAAATTTATACGGAAATTGCACTAGAGTATGCCTATTTATTAGATTTAGTTAACATTAAGAGCTAACTGCAATTACAAGATGAGTAATTCATTTCAAGCATACGTAACTACAATTATATCTACATGCATTTGTATCTTAGTTGCTTTAGCTAGCGCGCAGGGGAGTTTAATTTCAGGATCCTTTCCTGTCCTTTTTCTTTGTTTATCAGCGACGTTCTTCGTTCAATGGCTGGTCTTTTTACCCTCATATTATTGGTCAACTGAACGTTTTTACGATTTAACGGGCAGCTTAACTTTTATCTTGGTAGCTACCACAGCTTTTTATTATAAAAACCAATTCTTAGGTAATAGAGTAGATATAAGATCTTTAGTAATCACAATTTTTATTTTATTGTGGGCATTAAGGTTAGGAAGTTATTTATTTCTTAGAATTTTGAAAGATAAAGAAGATAGGCGCTTTAAAGAATGGAAGACTTCGTTCCCTTTATTTTTAAGAACTTGGACATTGCAAGGGATGTGGATTTTTTTAACATCTGTTGCTGGCCTAACTGCAATCTGTTCTAGAAATATAGTAGAGCCAGATGTATATTTTTATTTTGGTTGTGGTATTTGGTTGTTTGGATTTTTATTTGAATCAATTTCTGATTATCAAAAAAGAAAGTTTAAAATAGAAAACCCAAAAATGTTCATTCAGTCTGGATTATGGTCATTATCAAGGCATCCTAATTATTTTGGAGAAATAGTTCTTTGGAGTGGAATTGCAATTATTGCTTTTCCGGTACTTGAAGGGAGTCAGTTTGTTAGCCTTATATCACCTGTTTTTGTATTTTGGTTATTAACAAAAGTTAGTGGTGTTCCCTTGTTAGAAAAACATGCAGATAAAACTTGGGGTAAGAAAAAGGATTATATAAAGTATAAAGAGGATACACCAATTCTCTTCCCAAAGTTTTTTAAGTAATTTTTTATGT
>CALKMQ010000040.1 GCA_938092125.1 uncultured bacterium | reverse complement strand
GGATGGCACGATGACTTCGTCTTTTTTTGTTATTTTACTAAGGACATGAATTGGGGATGAATTTGGATTTTCAAATTCTTGACCAAATAATATTTGAATACAAAGTAAAAAGGTTAAACGTGTAATCATTATTTATTAGTTAAATGATCTATCGCAGATACTATTGCCTTCAAAGGTTCACCAGAAAAAGATTTAATTTTATTCGAAACGAAAATGGAATCTTCTTCATTAGTACCAAAGCTGTATGATTCATCAAAATAAACAGCAGCTGTTTCTAGTTCTGTTATATTAATTGTCTCAAAGATTGTTTGATTATATTTAGCCCAAGAAGTGGGTATTATGACTAAGCCATCTGCTGAATTTCTATTCCGTTGTATAAAATTAATTGCTAAGTATTCTTTGTGTGTTTGAATTATTTTAAGTGTAATGCCCTTACCTCTAACGTGTTTACGTATTGCACGATTAACTTTATCTAAAGTCAGTCTCGTTTTTAGCTTTGAGGCCTTCAACCCGAGTAAGTTTAGGTTAGGTCCATGTAAAATTAAAATTGTCATTTATCTAGTGGGATTACGTTACCTAATATATATCCAATGATAATACCAACCAATAGAGCTAATGTAACAGTTCTACTTTTTGATAGTTCATTTACATAACCTTTCTTAATTGCTACAGCAGATACAAGCCAACCCAATGCATTTAAAAAATAAAAAATAGGGATAGATATGACTTTTAATATGAATGGACCAACAAATGGAATGATTGCAATTAATGATGTTATACCTGAAAATATTTGGGTAAAAGTTCCTAATACTAATGTAAAAAGAATAATTATTCTTTGGTTAATACCAAATTGATTTCCATAAAAAAGGGCAAGGTATAAGCATATAAAAAGAATGGACCATAAAAAGATTTTCCATTTTAATTTAGATATGATTTTTAAATTACTCATTACCTAGGCTATTGTTTCCATTTGAATTTTCCAATTAAGCCTCCAATAGCGACTATGGGAATGTAAAAAGGTTGTGTTAGGTTCCAGATAAAATAAGACATTGCTGATACCCTCGTTAGAAAAAGTTTTCCTCCAATATAAAGAACAAGCGCCTCAAGGAAAAACTTTATAAGTAACAATATTATTGAAATATCTAAAAAAAGTATGATAGCTATTAAGATATTTAAATTGGCTAAAAAAGCTGAAGCTAAGAAACAGAAAAATAATGGACTCGTAAATAGTGTAAACCTAGAGTTTGATGACCAGCGCACTCTTTGATTAATATAACCCGATAGCGTTTTTTTTGGCAAAGTTGATACAAAACTGTTCTTATCGTAGTTAAAGGCAGCGCCTTTTATTTTGGAGATTGCTTGTACAATGTACATATCATCACCTGATTCTTTGTCTTTGACTGGCTCAAATCCTCCAATTTTGTAAAAGTCTTTCTTTTTATAGCCAAGGTTTTGCCCAGAACCAGAACAGACAATTCCATTTGTTAATAAACCGCCGTTCGCAGCCATTATGCCCAAGAAGTCTATCTTTTGTATTTCATTGAATAAATTTTTTTTACTTTCTATTTTCGAATATCCAATAATCACCTTGTCTTCTTTAATTACAAGTTCTGCCATAGAAGTTGCCCAGGTTTCAGGCACTCTACAGTCAGCGTCTGTAGCCAAAATAATTTCTCCATTTGATTTATCTATTGCTTTTTGTAAAGCATATTTTTTTGTGGCCATCTCATATTTTTTACCAATGTGAACTGCTTTTATATAAGGGTTTTTATCGGTGTATCTATCTATTATTTCTTTTGTATTGTCTTCAGACCTATCATTTGAAACTATTACTTCAAAATTGTTTTTATCTATATTTTGCTTTACTAGGTCATCTAATAAATTAGAAATGTTTGCTTCTTCGTTCCGTGCCGCAATGACTACTGAAACAAATGGCAAATTTGAACTGATACCAGTGGGTTGTTTGACTCTAAAAAGTAATCCTGAAATTATAATTACAATAAAACAAAAATATGGGCTAGACCCAACTAACAGAAATAAATCCATACTATATTGATAGAAAAAATCCTGCAATCATAAAATAAAAAAGAACACCTAAAATATCTATACTTGTTGTAACAAAAGGTCCTGTAGCGATAGCGGGATCTATATCAAGTTTCCTTAGAATCAGTGGAATTATAGTACCTACTGTTGCAGCTACAATCATTGATACACATATGCTCAGTCCTACTACAAAACCTAGGTTATCAGGTGCTTCAGAAAATGTAAACCTAGCAAAGACTCCAAGTAATATTCCGTAAAGTATTCCAAGCAGAATACCAACTTGGACCTCCTTTAAAATCAACTTTATTTCTCCACCTTCATTAACTCTGCCGGTAGCCATTCCTCTTACTATAATGGTAGAAGATTGTGTTGCTATATTCCCACCCATACCTAAAATAACAGGAATGAATGCAGCAAGTGCTATAATGTTTTCTAACATGTTTTCAAAAACGCCTATTAATGATGCGGCTATTACTCCGCCAACCCAACTAGCAAATAGCCAAGGTAATCTTGCCTTTGCATTTTCCCAGCTCGATTTTAGAAGTATTTCTCTGTCTTTACCTGCACCGGCCATTTGTAAAAAATCCTCTGTTGCTTCTTCTCTAATTACGTCTACTACATCGTCAACTGTAACAATACCCAGCAATTTTGAATCAGAGTCTAATACTGGAACTGCCAAAAAATTATATTGTGCTACAATTCTAGCTACATCTTCCTGATCTGTCTCAGGTCTTATTGAATGAACATTTTTTATCATTATATCTTTTAGATTTGTAGAAGAAGGGGTTGTAGTTAAAGCTCGCAAAGAAATAACCCCAACCAGCCTATCATCATTATCTGTAATGTATAGATAAAATACCATTTCTGCATTTTCTTGATCCTGTAAGGTTTTTATAGCTTCACCAGCAGTGATACTTTCATGTAGCGTGAACACTTCAGTATTCATCAGTGAACCAGCGCTATCATCAGGATAACCCATTATTTCAGCTATACCTTCTTGCTCTTCCACATTAAGTAACTCTAAGACAGATTGGGCTTTATCATCATCTAAAACATTTAATATTCCACTTTGATCGTTTGTAGGTGCCTTTTCAATAATTGAAGCAATTCTTTCAAAGCTTTCCTCTTCTAATAATTCATTCACTAATGCATCGTCTAACTCTGTTAAAAACTCTGAAGTGTGTACATTTTCTTTCATTAAAGAAAATATTTCATTTTGTTCCTCGTCTGAGAAGTGTCTAAAGACTACCGCTAGATCTGCGGGGTGAGTTTTCCCAGTTAGTTTTACAAGATTAGTTTTTGCATTTCTTCTTAACAATCTTCTGTAAGTATCTCTTAGAATATTTATTTCATGGTTAAACATTTCTTTTCTCATACTAAACCTTAACTAAATTAATTCCTTCAAACCCCTTATAGATAAAATATCCACCTAAACATATAAAAACAGGGGATACATTTTCATTATATAGATATATACTAAGATTAGATTCTTCGAAAATAGTAAGCACAAAAGCGGCTCCATTATTCATACTGTGTAAAATAATGCTGGGAATTATAGATTTTGTCTTCCAAGATAAAAAACCAAGAATGATACCTAACATATATATTTGAATAGTCCAAAATGGGTTAAAGTGAATCATTGCAAATAATAAACTAGTAACCAGCACGGCTCTAGTAATATCTTTCCAATGTTGTTCAAGAAATTTCTGTAAAAATCCACGAAAAACTATTTCTTCTCCAATTGGAGCCATAATTACGACTGCAAGAAATAAGAAAATATAACCAGCAGTGGAATCGGGTTGCATAATTTGTCCTAAATCAATTATGTATTCTGGAGTTGTTACGAGCCTATGAATAATCCGATCTATCGTATCAAAAATAATTAATACACCCAAACTAAAAACTACAGAATATTTTAAGGTATTTATTGATATGCTCTTTATCCTAAAGGCATCTAAGATGGGTTTTTTCTTTATATTTAAATAATAAATTGGGGGCAATATTATTATTCCCTGTCCAAAAAAAAATGATATATAAAGATATACTTTATTAATTTGATCGGGCGAAGACGCAAAGAACCCCATGATGATTCCTCCAACAACAAATGCTGAAATAACGGATATTATGACAACGCCGACAACGCCGACAATACCAACTATATTGTTCATGATAAATTAGCTCCAGCTGAATGATTTTAACTGAATTTACGTTAGTAGGGTTTTATAAAAAAAAGATGATTTTTACTAAAAAAAATAAAATTAAGTTTGTTTTGTCGACGCAGAAAGACTATGTTTAAATAGTTATATAATCATATAAAAATTGACCAGCACTAGTAAAGGGGCTTCTTTGATGAATGCCCCTTTTTTATTTTTTTGATATGTCATTCATTAATATTGAGCCAGCTATTGCAACGTTTAACGATTCTCCGTATCCAACTCTTTTTACTGAAACTATTTTTTTAAATTTTTCTTTTAATGATTCATTAAAACCATCTGATTCTCCACCAAGACAAAGTACTATCTTTTTATCATGATCAGATTTTTCAATAAAATCTTCACCATTTTGATCTGCCCCAAAAAGCTGATAATTATTTTTAATAAAGTCATCAAAGTTTAAATGTTGATGTATTTTTATATATGCATGAGCCCCCATTGCTGATCTTACAACTTTTGTATTAAAAGGGTCTACACACTCGGCTGATAAACCAATGTTTTTAATATTGAACCATGCAGCTGTTCTGAGAATCGTTCCAAGGTTTCCGGGGTCTTTAACTTTATATAAGTAAAGCCATCTATCTGAATTGAAATCTTCTTTAATATTTATATCCATTTTACAGATACCAATTAATCCCGATGGCGTTTTAGTATCAGATATTGTTTTTAATAATTTGGCTTGAATAATAGTAAGGTCAACTTTTTTTTCATTACATAGGTTAAGTAAACCTGTATTAAGGCTAACTTCAGAATCAGTAATTATTACGTGTTCTAACAGTTCGCTTTTTTGTAAATATTCTTTAAGTGACCTCTTTCCTTCAATTAAGAATAAATTCTCTTTTAATCTTCCTTTTTTTGTTTTTAAAGATTGAAATTGTTTTAATCTATTAGCGCTAAGCATATGTAGAATTTTATTCAAGTTAGGTTCAAAAGAAAAAGAAAAAATCTGGCAAAGCTCTTTGCCATATCATCATAAGCAGGTAATTTTATCTCAATAAATAGAATCACAATTATATAATGAGTAAAAAACTTCCAAATATTGATTCTGATATATCTAGTTGGTATACAGAAGTAGTCACAAAAGCTGGCCTTGCAGATTATGGCCCAGTAAAAGGAACAATGGTAATTAAGCCATATGGATTTCAATTATGGGAAAATGTAAAAGACATTTTTGATGACATGATTAAGAAAACAGGTCATACCAATGCCTACTTTCCACTTTTAATTCCAAAATCGTTCCTTGCAAAAGAAGCGGAACATGTTGAAGGGTTTGCTAAAGAGTGTGCAATAGTAACGCATACTAGACTTAAGTCTGAAAAAGGAGAAATAATTGTTGATCCAGATTCTCGTTTGGAGGAAGAAGTCATTATAAGGCCAACCTCAGAAACAGTTATTTGGTCGATGTACAAAAAATGGATACAATCTTATCGAGATTTGCCGATATTAATAAACCAATGGGCCAATGTTGTAAGGTGGGAAATGAGAACTAGGCTCTTTTTAAGAACAACTGAGTTTTTGTGGCAGGAGGGACACACTGCACACCAAACAAAAGAAGAGGCACAGAAAGAAACTTTAGATATTTTAGAATTATATAAAAAATTAGCAGAAGAATATTTAGCAATCCCTGTCTTTACTGGTTTAAAAACTGATGCTGAAAAATTTGCAGGTGCAGATAAAACTTATTGTATTGAAGCTATGATGCTAGATAAAAGAGCATTGCAAGCAGGTACTTCTCATAATTTAGGGCAAAATTTTGCTAAAGCTTTTGACGTTAAGTTTCAAACAGATAGTAATAGTGAACAGTTTGTCTGGGCAACTAGTTGGGGTATCAGTACTCGTCTAATAGGGGGCGTAATTTTAGCACATGGAGATAAAAATGGTTTAAGGATGCCTCCTAAAATTGCACCAATCCAAACAGTATTGATTCCTATTTTTAGAAGCGAAGATCAAAAAGGTGAGATAAAAAAATATATTAACCCTTTAGAAGCAGAGTTGAAATCCATAGGGGTCCGATATTTTATTGACTGGAGCGATTCTTCCCCAGGATTTAAATTTAATGAATGGGAATTAAAAGGAGTGCCGGTTCGAATTGAGATTGGACCAAAAGACGTAGAGTCAAAAAAATTAGTTATGGCACGTAGAGATAATGGAGAAAAATTTTCTATATCTAAAAATGAATTAAGTAATAAAATAAAAACTATGCTTGAAGAAATACAAAATAATTTGTTTAATCAAGCAAAAGAATTCAGAAATGAGAATACACATGATGTCAAGACTTATGATGAATTTAAAAATATAATAAATAATGGTGGATTCGTTAGATGCGGATGGGATGGTGATTCAGAAACTGAATTAAAAATTAAAGAAGAAACAAAAGCAACAATTAGGTGTATTCCTTTTAATGAAGATCCTAAGGGGTTAAAATGCGTTTACTCTGGTAAAAAAGCAAAACACGAAGTCATCTATGCTAAGGCCTACTGATCCTGTTAGGTCCAGATGATTGTCAGCTCCCCGGCGATAGTACTAAAAACATTCTCTTACGGCGAAACAAGCCTTATTTCAAGATGTTTTACTAAGGACAAAGGAAAAGTTTCATTTATTATTAAAGGGGCAAAATCAAAAAAGAATTTAATTGCTCCTTATTTTCAACCACTTAGTTATATTAATATTATTTTCAACGAAAATGAAAAAAGGGAATTACAGATTGTTTCGAAAGTGTCTTTTGAAAAAATATGGACAAAAATTCCGTTATCTTTAAAAAAAATGACTCTTTCGCAATCTATTCTTGAAATATCTGATTTCACGCTAGAAAAGAATGATCCATACCCAAGATTGTTTAAAATATTAGTTGAAACGTTTCAGCATTTTGAAGCAGGAAGTCTTGATGAAAATATTTGCTTTTGGCATTATGAAAGTAAGTTGCTATCTGAGATGGGTTTTTTGATTGATATGGAAGATAGAAATATAAATGAAGAAGGTTTAGTTTCCTTAGAAAAAACAGACAACAGTTTTCAGGTGTTATCAAAGTTAATTGAGGGTAATGTGTTTGATATTGATTTTGATAATATTTCAAAAATTGATAAAAAAACCATTTCAAAGTTTTTATATCAAAAATTATGTTATTATTTTGATGGGTTTGAAAGATTAAAGTCTTTTAGAGTAATTAAAGATATTTTCTACAAAGGTTAGTCAATATTTTTATACAGATTATCTTTGGTTTATTATATTATATTCAAATGATTTTATGAAATATAGATTACATTTTAACCCCACAGAGACTGCTTACAAGCCTCAAATATTTACAGACGCGATAAAAATATTAATTTCTATTAATTTCATTATTTATGTGCTCCAGTCTATAGCGGGTAAAGAAGATGTTTTTTTTAGATTGTTTGGACTTGTTCCAAACGTTTTTATTTCTGAGCTAATGCTCTGGCAACCATTCACATATATGTTTTTCCATGCACCATATTATTCAAGTGTTGGGATATCTCACATATTATTAAATATGTTAGGGTTATGGGTTTTTGGAAGAGAATTAGAACAAGCGTGGGGTAAAAATAAATTTTTAAAGTATTATTTTATAACTGGCATCGGTTCGGGCGTAATTACATATTTTTTTCAAATAAATTCTGATAATCCAGTTATTGGTGCTAGCGGAGCTGTTTATGGTATATTATTAGCCTACGGCATATCGTTTCCGAATAGGATGCTTTACATTTGGGGCTTAATTCCTGTTCGTTCAATTTGGCTGGTTGTTATTATGGGTTCTATTGCTTTTTTTGGATTATTAGGTAGGGCCGATGGGATTAGTCATGTAACTCATATTTCAGGAATGTTCATAGGATACATGCTACTTAAAAAGAAATGGCAACTTGCAGATATTATATTTGCAATGAGAAAAAAGACTGTTGAATTTCAAGTGCAGAGGAAAGAAGATAGAGCCATAAAGAAAAAATATATAAATAGAGATATTGATATAATTTTAGAAAAAATAAAAGAGGTTGGTTTTAGTGGACTATCAAATGAAGAGCAAAGTAAATTATATGAGGCCAGTAAGAACTTGTCAAAAAGCGAACAAAGAGACTAAGGTTTTTGACTTAAAAAAACGAGATAAGAGATGAAATCACAATTTGATTTTGGTACAATTATAGGACTAGTAGCTGGGGTAATATGTATTTTTGTTACAATGATCTGGCCAGAAGTTGATCGCGGTGAGATGATTTTAACGACAGATGGCGGATGGCGTTTTGAGCAGCTATCTTGGTTTTATCAGCCGCAGGCTGTTTTTATTGTTCTTGGAGGCGTATTATCTGCGACCTTAGTTAATTATCCTATCAAGGCTGTTATTAATATGGGTAATGTTTTTAAAAACGTTGTTTTATCTGAAAAATTTGATTTTGCATCTACGATTGATAAAATTGTAGTTCTTGCTGAAAAAGCGCGGAAAGATGGCTTATTATCCTTAGAGAGTGATTTAAATGATATAGATAGCGTTTTTTTAAGAAATGGTGTAGAGCTAGCTATTAATGAAAGAGACACTAATAGGCTAAGAACTTTTCTTACAATGGATTTAAATAATATATCAACTCGTCATGTTAGTGCACAGGAAATTATATTGTACATGGCGGCTTACGCTCCGGCATTTGGAATGCTTGGTACGGTATTAGGGTTAATTATTATGATGAATAAATTTCAAATGTCT
>CALKMQ010000039.1 GCA_938092125.1 uncultured bacterium | reverse complement strand
TCCTTAAGATAAGAAGGGTCAACATGAACACTAGATTTAAGCTCATTTAAATCACCAATATTAACAATCTGATATTTTTCCTTAAAAATATTTGTAAAACCTCTCTGCGGCAATCTCCTAGCTAAGGGCATTTGACCACCTTCAAACCATGCTCTTTTTTTATTTCCTGACCGTTGTCCAGCGCCTTTATGACCTCGCCCTGCAGTTTTACCTAAACCAGAACCGTGACCTCTTCCAATTCTTTTTCTTTTTGAAGTCGAACCTTTAATCGGAACTAAGGATTCTAAATTCATTTTTTTACCTCTGTTACTTTTAAAAGATAATTAACTTTATTAATCATACCTCGTATTTGAGGAGTATCAGACTTTATGACACTTTGATTTAACTTTTTTAAGCCAAGAGCAGCAACAGTAAGCTTCGCTTTAGGTTTATAGCCAATAGTACTTTTTACTAATGTGATTTCTAACATATCTTTAATTAAAAACCTCTTTAATAGTTATTTGTCTTTTATTCGCAATTGCAACTGCGTCTTTAAGATTAAGCAAGCCATTTAATGTAGCAAAAACGAGGTTCATAGCGTTTTTTGAACCATATCGTTTAGTTAATATATTATGAATTCCAACTTGCTCCATTACGGACCTTACAGGGCCTCCAGCAATAATACCAGTTCCTGGAGCAGCAGGCTTCAACATTACCCTACTCGCACCATGTTTACCAATGATTTTGTGAGGAATTGTACCATTTATTAGTGGTATTTTATAGAGATTTCTCTTCGCAATTTCTTTGCCTTTTTGAATACAGACAATAACCTCATTTGCTTTACCTAGACCGATACCTACATGCCCTTTACCATCTCCGACAGCGACAAGAGCTGAAAATCTAAATCTTTTTCCTCTTGAGGTAACTTTCGCAGTTCTATTAATTTTTATAACAGATTCTTCTAATAAATCTAATTCAGATGGGTTTATTGTTGTCAACTTAGACTCCTTTAAAATTCTAATCCAGCTTCACGTGCAGCATCAGCAAACGCTTTTACACGACCGTGAAAAGGATAACCATTTCTATCAAAAACTACGTTTTTGATTTTTTTCTTAATAGCTTTTTCAGCAATAGCTTTTCCAACGATGATGGAAACATCAGTTTTACTTTTAGAGCTTTTAATTTCTTTCTTCAAGCTACTATCTTTAGAAGAAGATGAAACTAAAGTATTTGCCTCAAAATCGTTAACGATCTGACTTTCAAAATGTTTATTACTGCGATATATCACAAGCCTTGGGTACTTAGAATGAAACATTGATGTAGACTTACTTCTATTTCTTCTGCGACTTTTTCTTTTTATATTATTGTTTAAAATTCCCATTACTCACCAACCGTTTTACCTTGCTTAATTCTAATATTTTCACCCTTATATCGAATGCCCTTACCTTTATACGGCTCTGGCTTTCTAAAAGATCTTATTTTTGAAGCAACAGAACCCACAAGTTGCTTATCACTGCCTTTAATAGAAATTGCAGTTCTTTCTGCGGAAACATTAACGCCATCAGGTAAATCGAAGAAGATGTCGTGGGAAAAGCCAAGTTGAAGTTTTAACCTAGAACCTTGAATAGAAGCTTGATAACCAACACCAACTATTTCAAGATCTTTTCTAAAACCTTCCGAGATACCAACAATCATATTATTGATAATTTGCCTTGTAGTACCATGCATAGATCTACTAACAGCACTATCATCTGTTCGAATGAATGCTAAAGTATTATGTTCATTAACAACTTTAATATTCTCATGAATAATGAATGAATGAAACCCCTTGCTACTAGAAACTTCGATTTTTTTATTATCAATTTTTACGTTAATTCCATCTGGAATACTTATTGGGTTATTTCCTATTCTGGACATACTAAAATACCTCACAAAGTAATTCACCACCTACACCTAATTTAGATGCAGTTTTATTACTGATAACACCTTTAGAAGTGGAGAGGATAGAAATCCCTAAACCATCTAATACTCGTGGTATTTCAGCACTACCGACATAGATACGCTGTCCAGGCCTACTACATCTTTGAATACTTTCGATAACCGATCCGCCATTGAAGTCGTACTTAAGAAAAATTCTAATAGTTTGAAACTCACCATCATTTATAAAAAAGAAATCTTTAATGTATTTTTCTTCTTTCAAAATATACGCCATTCTTTTCTTCATATTTGAAGAAGGTACGTCTACCCAACGCTTATCTGTTCTAAAAGCATTTCTTATTCTTGTTAAAAAATCTGCTATAGGGTCTGTCATGGTCATTTTATTATTTCCTTACCAACTTGCTTTTGTTACACCAGGAATCTCACCCTTTAAAGCCATTTCTCTAAAACAAAGTCTAGATAATTTAAATCTTCTGATAACTCCTCTCGGCCTACCAGTTTTAAAACACCTGTTTCTAATCCTGATGCGACTAGAAGACTTTGGCAATTTATCTAGTTTAGCTACTGCAGCTTCTCTATCATCATATGAAGTGTCTATGTCTTTGATTAGTGCTTTTAATTCTGCTCTAGCAGCGGCATACTTTTCAACATTTTTAATTAATTTTTTCTCACGTACTATCTTAGATTTTTTTGCCATTACGCAACCTCATTAATTATTTTTTTTGAAGGTTTTTCTCTTAGAGGAAAACCAAATTCTTTTAAAAGCCAATAGGCCTCATCATTAGTTTTAGCAGAAGTACTTATTGTAACATTTAGGCCACGGACAGAGTCAATATCATCATAATTAATTTCCGCAAACACAATCTGTTCCTTTATTCCAAAATTGTAGTTACCACGACCGTCAAAAGATTTAAATGATAATCCTCTAAAATCTCTACTTCTTGGAAGAGCAACACAAGTTAAACGTTCAAAAAATTCATACATTTTTGTAGACCGCAGCGTCACTTTACATCCAACAGGATATCCCTTTCTAATTTTAAAATTAGAAATATCAGATTTTGATTTTGTCACTAAAGGCTTCTGACCAGTAATAAGGCCCATTTCCTTAATAGCACTCTCAAGTTTTTTACTATTGGCTTTTGCATCACCTATACCCATGTTCAAAGAAATTGAAAGTATTTTTGGAACTTGCATAGAATTTTTGTAATTAAACCTAGTGATCATGCTTGCAATAACCTGGTTCCTATAAACATTCAACATGTTTGGAACATGAGGGGAGTTTTCAATATTATTTTTTGACTTAGTATTTATTTTTTTATTCATTGTACTTCAGATTCTTCATTAGTTTTTTTAAAAACTCTAACTTTAGAGCCATCATCTAAAATTTTATACCCTATTCTAGAGACAGTACCATCTTGAACCACCATCACGTTAGACACATGTAAAGAAGCTTCTTTTTCCACTATTCCACCATTTGGATTTTCTTGAGACGGTCTAGTTGATTTTTTGATAAAATTAACACCTTCAACGATAATTCTTTGTTTTTTCGGAGAGGTAAATAAAACTTTACCCTCTGATCCTTTGTGCGCACCACTAATTACACGGACTTTCATACCTTTTTTAATCAACATCTATAAAACCTCCGGTGCTAACGATATAATCCTCATAAAACCAGAGTCTCGCAATTCCCTACCGACAGGTCCAAAAATCCTTGTTCCTCTTGGTTCTCCCTGTGAATTAAGCAAAACAGCAGCATTCTCATCAAACCTAATCACACTTCCATCATTACGACCATATTCTTTTTTTGTCCTGACAACAACAGCGCGATGGACTTCTCCCTTACTAACCATGCCACCAGGAATAGCTTTCTTAACAGTTATGACAATTTGGTCACCTACACTAGCGTATTTACGACCGGAACCGCCTAAAACTTTAAAGCATAAAACTTCCTTGGCTCCAGTATTATCAGCTACTTTTAATCTCGTTTCTTGTTGTATCAATTTTTAACCTAATTTTTTTGATTCTTGTACGATTTCACTTACACGCCACCTTTTATTCTTACTAACTGGTTTCGTGGATACTATTTTCACCATATCCCCTTCTTTAGGAACTACCTTAGAGACATGAGATAAGAATTTTTTATGCTTCTTAATTCTTTTTTGATAAACAGGGTGAGCAACAACCCTCGTAACCTCTACACTAACAGTACTATTCATTTTTGTAGATACTACTTTTCCAATGAGACTTTGTATACTATTATTTTCAATCATATTATACCGTTTTTTATTTGTTATTCAATAATAAACTCTCATTTAGAAGAGTCTTTATTCTTGCAATCTTTTTTCTAGTTTTTTTTATTTGAGACAAATCCTCTAACTGCTGCATAGTTTTTTGAAATATTAAATTTTGCAAAGAATCTTGAGAGTCAATTAGGCTAGAATTAAGCTCATTTATTGAACTATCTAATTTTTGTTTTTCAGCCATTTACAATGGCCTCCTTTCAACTAATTTTGTCTTGATAGGCAACTTGTGACTAGCATTTCTAAACGCTTCCTCAGCCATCTCTTTATCAACACCTTCAATTTCAAAAAGAATTCTTCCAGGCTTAACTACAGAAACCCAATGATCAAGAGAACCTTTTCCCTTACCCATTCTGGTTTCCGCAGGCTTAGCAGTAATAGGCTTATCTGGGAATATGCGAATCCACATTTTACCAATTTTTCGCACTATTCTAGAGATCACAATACGGGAGGCTTCAATTTGCCTGGCAGTAACCCAACCAGCTTCTAACGCTTTAAGCCCATAGGTTCCAAAAGCAACATGATTACCACGCGTAGACATTCCGCGCCGATTACCACGATGATGTCGTCTATATTTTATTTTTTTTGGTTCAAGCATAATCTAACTATCTTTTAAGGTTTACAAATCCAAACTTTTACACCAATTATTCCGTATGCTGTATGAACTTCAGTAAGGGCATAATCTATATTTGCTCTCAAAGTGTGCAGAGGAACACTACCGTCAGAATACTTTTCACTTCTAGCAATTTCAACACCACCGAGCCTACCAGCAACATTAATTCTAATTCCATTAGCACCCATTCGCATAGTCGCTTGCATTGATTTATTAATAACTCTGCGGTAAGAAATTTTCTTTTTAAGCTGTAGACCTATATTAGAGCCAACTAGAGCAGCGTTTAACTCAGGCCTTTTAACCTCTGAAATATTGATTTGAGCATCTTTTTTATTAGTTAATTGCCTAAGCTCTTTCTTTAATTTATTAACCTCTTCACCACCGCGACCAATTACAATTCCAGGTCGAGCCGTATTTATAGTAACTGAAACTTTTTTTGATGTTCTATTTATCTCAACACTAGATATACCAGCGTTTGGGAGTCTAAATGAGATATATTTACGAATTTTAACATCTTCTTCTAATGGCTCTGAAAAATTGTTTTTATCAGCAAACCAGGTTGATGTCCAACCTTTATTTACATTTAATCTAAAACCTACTGGATGTGTTTTTTGTCCCAAATCTTTTCCTCGCTGACTATTCTGTTGTTAAAATTATTGTTAAGTGACTTGAAGGCCTACGAAGTTTAGATGCTCTTCCCATTGATGCAGCACGAAAGCGTTTCATAACAGGCCCTTGATTTACATACGCTTCTTTGATTTTTATAAGATCAGTATCAATATTATTATCCCCATTTAGTTGCAACAAATTCGCTACTGCAGATCGGATAGTCTTTTCAATAGCAACAGAGGCTTTTTCCGACGAAAAATGTAAATAGTTTATCGCATTGCCAACATTATATCCACGAACTTGATTTAATACTTTTCTAACCTTTCGAGGAGACTGACGATTATACCTTAGTGTAGCTCTAGCTTCCATAATATTTATTTCCTATCCCCAGAATGCATCCTAAATGTTCTTGTGGGGGAAAATTCACCTAATTTATGTCCAACCATATTTTCGGACACAAAGACAGGAATAAACTTATTACCATTATGCACAGCAAAGGTGTGTCCGACAAAATCAGGAATTATCATCGATCTACGGGACCATGTTTTGATGACAGTTTTTTTACCACTCTCATTATTCTTTGCAACTTTTCCCATTAGTTTTTGATCAACAAACGGTCCCTTTTTTAATGATCTAGCCATTACTATTTACGCCTCTTAATTATCATACTGTTTGATTTTTTATTTTTCTTTCTTGTTTTAAATCCTTTTGTTGGTTTACCCCAAGGAGTTACAGGATGACGACCACCTGAAGTCTTACCTTCACCACCACCATGAGGATGATCAACAGGATTCATAACAACCCCTCTTACTTTTGGTCTTTTGCCAAGCCAACGGGAACGACCAGCTTTGCCAGAGACAATTTGCTCAAATGCCCTATTACCAACCTGACCAATAGTAGCCAAACACTTATCCGAAACTAGACGAATTTCCCCAGAAGGAAGTTTAAGAGTAGTAAAACCGTTGCCATGAGCCATTATTTGAGCGTAGCCACCTGCAGAACGTACCATTTGGCCACCTTTCCCAGGCACCA
>CALKMQ010000038.1 GCA_938092125.1 uncultured bacterium | reverse complement strand
TGATGGAAGAGCAAGCGTTTCATCCATTGAGTTTGTATGAAGACTTTGTGTGCCGCCTAAAACAGCAGCCATAGCTTGAAAACTAGTCCGAGCAATGTTTATTTCTGGTTGCTGAGCTGTTAAACTGCAACCTGCAGTTTGAGTATGGAACCTTAGCATCATAGATTTTTCATTTTTAGCACCATATTTGTTTTTCAATCTTTTCGCCCAAATCCTTCTAGCAGCGCGATACTTGGCTATTTCCTCAAAAAAATCAGAATGAGAATTGAAGAAAAAAGAAATTCTTGGTGCAAAACTATCGATATCTAACCCCGCATTCAATCCATGCTCGATATATGTAAAACCATCTGATAGTGTGAATGCAAGTTCCTGAGCAGCTGTTGATCCTGCTTCTCTTATGTGATAGCCACTTACCGAAATTGTATTATACATTGGCATTTCAGAGGTACAATAACTTAACATATCTGTTATGATTCTCATTGAATGATCCGGCGGAAAAATCCACTCTTTTTGTGCTATGAATTCTTTTAAAATATCATTTTGAAGAGTCCCTTTTAAATTTTTGGCACTTACACCTTGTCTCTCAGCCACTGCAATATAAAAAGCTAATAAAATTATTGCTGGACCATTTATAGTCTGAGAAACAGAAACTTCTCCTAAATTAATGCCACTAAATAATGATTCCATATCACCAATATGAAAAACACTTACACCGCACTTTCCTACCTCTCCTAACGATAGCGAGTGATCAGGGTCATAGCCCATTAAAGTAGGCATATCATAAGCAACGGATAAACCAGTTTGCCCTTTTTCTAGTAATAATTTAAATCTTCTATTAGTCTCTTCAGGAGTCCCATATCCAGCAAACTGCCTCATAGTCCATAATTTCCCCCTATACAAGTTAGGATGGATCCCCCTAGTGAATGGAAATTGACCTGGGACACCAGATTTTGAAAGGTATTCTTGATCTATACTCTCAGGAAAATAACATACGTCTAATTGGTGACCACTTAGTGTATCAAAAGAAGAAGCCCTGGTTTTAGAATTGTTAACGTTATTACGCCAATTTGATAGAAAATCGTTATCAGTCGATGCTCTCATGAAAAAATTTTCTTATTGTGGCTCCTTAACCCCATCAAAAAAATCTAAAATTGTATTGTTTATACCTGGTTCATCAAGATTTAACTGATTTAGTATTTGAGCTCTGCTACCATGCTGGACATAAGAATCTGGAAGCCCACACCTTTTCAATTTTCCTTGATATCTATTCTCAAGCAAAAACGAACTAACTCCTTCACCAAAGCCACCCTCAATTACACCCTCTTCAATAGTAATGACCTTAGTAATTGCTCTAGAAATGATTGTTTTTAAATACTTTTGGTCCATAGGTTTTATAAACCTGCAATTAACAACTTCAACTGAGATTCCTTTTTGTTCAATATCAGAAGCAACTTTTAAGGCAGTATAAACCATGGGGCCAACTGCAAGGACTACTACATCCACCCCCTTTTTCTCTACTTCCCAAGAACCTATGGGCAAGAGTTTTGCCTGTCCATCTTTGTCAAATTTGAATGAACTACATTTTGGATAACGTATGCCAATTGGACTGTTGTGATTTAAAGCAGTATAAAGCAGATCTCTAAATTCATCACCATTTTTAGGAGCAAATAACATAATTCCTTGAATGCAACGAAAATAAGAAATATCGAGAGCTCCATGGTGCGTAGGACCATCTTCTCCTGCAATACCTGATCTATCCATGCAAAAAATTACAGGTAAGCCCTGAACACAAACGTCATGTACAATATGGTCAAAAGCCCTTTGAAGAAAAGTAGAATAGATTGCCACAATTGGACGTACACCTTGTGTTGCTAGTCCGGCTGAAAAAGTAACCGCGTGACCTTCAGCAATACCTACATCATAATATCTATCTGTAAACTTTTTCTCATAGGGAACCAACCCTGTACCTTCTCTCATTGCTGCTGTAATACAGACAGTATCATTACGATTCTCTGCAATCTCACATGCGAGATGTCCAAAAACATCTTGAAATGAAGGAGCACTTAATTTTTCTTTTGGTTTAGCTAATTTACCATTTGCGCTACCATTTGCTTTCACACCATGATATTTGATTGGATTATCCTCAGCGACAGACATCCCTTTACCTTTTTTTGTTAACACGTGTAGTAAAATAGGTTGGTCTAAATCTTTAATCATTTCTAATGTTTTAATTACTTCGTCTAAATCATGACCGTCAATAGGACCAAAATATCTAAATCCCATTTCTTCGAATAACATCCCAGGCACGATTATATTTTTAATACTTTTATCTAGCCTACTTAAAAATGATTGGATTTTCCCTTTGGCAAGTGGAAGCTTTTTAGTAATGCCCCAAGCTTCTTTTTTAAGTTTATTGTATGTGGGATTTGATATAAGCCTAGTGAAATATTTACTTATAGCCCCGACATTAGGACTGATCGACATTTCATTATCATTTAAAATAACTGTTATTTGCCTACCCAAATGTCCAGCATTATTGATAGCTTCAAAAGCCAAACCACCAGTCATAGCACCATCCCCAATAACTGAGACAACTTTATAATTTTCTTTTTTCTGAAACCTAGCTTCAGACATTCCTAAAGCAGCAGATATTGCTGTAGAAGCATGACCTGCTCCAAAAACGTCATAATCACTTTCACTTCGTTTTAAAAAACCACTCAAACCTCCAAATTGTCTAATGCTTGAAAACTCTTCAAACCGACCAGTCAAAAGTTTGTGGGCATAAGCCTGATGCCCTACATCCCAGACTAATTTATCTTCTGGCGTATCATAAACATAGTGCAGCGCAGTGGTTAACTCTATGACACCAAGCGTGGGGGCTAAGTGCCCGCCAATTTCAGTAATTGTGTTTACAGTGTAATACCTTAACTCTTCACACAGCGAATGTAAAGCTTTGATATCTAATTTTTTTAAATCTTTTGGCGATTGAATTTTTGGTAAATATTTAAGCTGCATTAAAGTTCTCAAATTTATAAGAAAATAATTTACTAGAGGAGTCAAATAACATTTCATGGAAAATTGAAATTTCATCTAATTCAGGATGAAAAGACAGACCTATATGCTTCCCATCAAATACAGCAACTGGTGTATTGTCAATTTTACCCATGGAAATAACTTTTTTGCCCATACCAGTAATTTTTGGTGCTCTAATTAAAGTGGCTTTTATATCAACGGAAGCATGAGAATTGAGATGAATTTCTATTTGTTTTTTTTCAGACATTATTTGGCGACCATACGCGTTTCTATTAACAACAACATCAAGTAAACCAAGCGGTTTAACTTTAACATCATTTTCTATTTTTTTAGACATTAAAATTAACCCCGCACATGTACCCAATACCGGTTTTTTTTTGGAAAAATCTAATATTGAATTGCGAAGATTAAAAGAGTCAATTAGTAAAGACATCGTCGTAGACTCTCCACCTGGGATAATAAGACCATCTAAGCAATTTAAGTCATCAAGACATTTTACACCTTTTGAACCAAGACCTAAATCATAAAGTATTTTATGGTGTAATTCAAAATTGCCTTGTAATTCAAGAACACCAACTTCTATCACCAGCCTCGCTCCTGCAGTCTTTCGCCTTCAGGGATTTCTGACATATCCAGACCTTTCATTGCTGATTTTAGTCCAGTGCTAGCCTCCAAAACTTTTTTAGCATTACTATAATTAGTAGTGGCCTCAACCACTGCTTTTCCTCTAGCTTCAGGATCTTGACTTTTAAAAATGCCAGAACCCACAAATACCGTTTCAGCACCTAACTGCATCATCAAAGCTGCATCTGCTGGTGTAGCAATACCACCAGCAGCAAAATTAGGAACAGGTAATTTCCCAGTCTCCGAAACTTTTATGACTAAGTCAAGTGGTGCACCCATATTTTTGGCTTCTGCAACAAGTTGCTCTCGACTTAGTGTTGTCAATCTGCTAATATCATTTATAACTGTTCGCATGTGTCTTACAGCCTCAACAATATTACCGCTACCAGCTTCACCCTTGGTTCTTATTAAAGCAGCACCTTCTGCGATACGTCTCAATGCTTCACCAAGGTTCCGACAACCGCAAACGAATGGAACCTTAAAATCATGCTTCCAAACATGGTTGTGCTCATCCGCTGGTGTTAGAACCTCACTTTCGTCAATGAAGTCTACTTCGAGAGCTTCAAGAACCTGAGCCTCCGCAAAGTGACCAATACGACATTTTGCCATTACAGGTATTGTAACTGCTTTTTGAATCTCTACTATCATCTGAGGATCACTCATCCTAGCTATACCTCCATCCTTACGGATATCTGAAGGAATTCTTTCTAAGGCCATTACAGCGCATGCTCCAGCAGATTCAGCTATTACCGCCTCTTCTACATTGGTTACATCCATTATAACACCGCCTTTAAGCATTTCAGCTAAACCTACTTTTATATCAAATTGATTATCACTCATAGACTTCTTCCTTTACTTTAATTTTTGAAAATAATTTAACTTTACTAATAACATCGGCTATAAGATCATCAGGTGTCGATGCACCAGCTGATATTCCCACGCTACCAATATTAGAGAACCAAGACTTCTTAAGTTCATCAGCGCATGTCACTTGAAAAGAGTTTTTATTTCTATCCAAAGATAATTGAGTGAGCCTTTTTGAATTGGCACTGGTGTAGGAACCAATCACAACCATCAAGTCACAGGTATCTGCAAGTTTTTTGATTTGTTCATGATTTCTACGCGTTGGGTAACAAATAGTATTAACAAATCTTAAATCATAAACTTTTTCAGATAAAATGTTTAGTATTTCATGCACATTTTCAATCATTTGAGTTGATTGACTAACTACGCCAGCTCTTTTCATTTTTTTTAAGGAAAGAGCCTCTTCAGCATTTGAGATAATAATCGCATTCTTTACCTGAGCAGCAATACCAACAACTTCATCATGATTATGATCTCCAATTATAATAGTCCTTCTTCCCTCTTTTTCTAAACTTTTTATTTCTTCATGAATCTCTGTAACTAACGGGCATGTCGCATCAATAATATTAAGTTTCTTTTTTTGAGCTGCTTTCCACGTTTCAGGATCCGTTCCATGAGCACGAAATAGAACTGGTTTATCTTTTGGGATTTCATCCAAATTTTTTACGACTTTTGAACCTTTTTTGCTTAAATCGCTAACAACCTGTTCATTATGTACTATATCTCCGAGCATATATACCTCGTCGTAATCGGCTCCACTTTTTTTTGCAAGTTTCACAGCATCTCTTACACCAAAACAATAGCCTGCGTCTTTAGCTACTAATATTTTCATTAATTAAGCATCCATTTGATCTTGAATCATTTTTTTTGTTTTATTTATTATGGTACTCTTTGCAATCTCAATGGGTTCATGAAGAACTGCTCCTGATGCAAAGGCATGACCTCCACCATTGAAGAAATTTGCTATAGTATTTACTATTATTTTACCTTTAGAACGGAAATTCATTCTACATAGATTTTCATCTATTTCAAAAATCATTAATGCAGCCTCAACGCCACTTATAGAGCGAATAAAATCTGGAAAACCTTCTAAGTCATCTTTTGATGCATGGTGCTTATTCATTATATCCTTTGTGATAAAGGACCAAGCAAATTTTCCATCTAGTTCGTAAGAAATATTGGAAATCATTTCAGCTAAAACACTTACACGCTTTCTAGAACTGTTTTCATAAATCTTCTGATATATATAGTTAGTATTTACTCCATGATCCAAGCATTCAATGGCAATTGAATGGCAATACGTATCCGTATTACTATATTTAAAACAACCAGTATCAGTCATAACGGCAACATATATACCATCGCAAATTTTTTTATTCAATGGAGTTGACCTTGCACTTTTAAGGTAGCTTCTTACCATGCAACCCGTAGCTGCTGATTTGATATCAACAATATTATATTCAAAACCATGGTCAGCAGGATGTGGGTGATGATCTATATTCATCACAGGAATATTAAATTTATCTGCAACAACTTTTATATCCCTAGTTCGATTAAAATTGCCAACATCGAAGACTATAATAATATCACAATCTTTAATCCATTCAACATGAGTATCTTCATTAAAAGTTTCAATACAATTATCAAGATTTATAAAATCAAACATATCTGGTGTGGGTGAGCAATTAACTATTCTTACATCCTTACCATCTTCAATTAGATGATGATACATAGCTACTTCAGATCCCAAACCATCACCGTCTGGGTTTTCATGAGTCGTTAATAGTATTTTACTTTTTGAACTAATGATTTCATCAATTTTTTTCCAATTAATTTCTGAATTGTTATAATTCACTTATTTAATTCCCAATGCTCTTCTTCGATATTTTCAGATAACCCAACCGCTCTTGCCAGTAAAAATAAATAATCTGACAAACGATTTAGATATTTTAAATGTAAAATATTTCTACCCCCATCTTCCTGCATTGCAACAAGGCACCTCTCTGTATTTCTCGTGGTTGTCCTTAAAATATGTAATCTTGCATTGAACTCACTACCTCCAGGCAAAATGAACTCTTTTAAGGGTGGTAAATTTTTACTCATATCTGTAATTTGATTTTCAAGAAAAAAAATACGCTCTTCTTTTAATAATTTAGATTTACCATCTGGCAAAGAAATATCGCCACTAATATTAAAAATGTCTTGCTGAATTGATTTCAGAACTTTGGATTTTTTTTTACTTGAACTAGCAACCTCAGCCCAACCTATAACCGCGTTCAGGTGATCTAATTCACCTAAGGCATCAATTATTACATGGTTTTTTTTAACCCGTTTACCATCGGCTAAACTAGTTTTTCCATCATCACCAGTTTTTGTTGTCACTTTTGTAATTCTCATTAAAAGAAAATCCAACTAACAATGATAAAAAGAGGCACTAAGAATGGAATTGCCCATTTAAAGAGATATCCAAAAAAACTTGGCATTTTAATACCTGAGGATTCAGAGATTGATTTAACCATAAAATTTGGTGCATTACCAATATAAGTATTTGCACCCATAAATACTGCACCAGCAGAAATAGCTAAAAGGGTGTTCTTTAACTCACCCATTAACAAAATAGGATCTCCCCCAGCTGTATTAAAAAATACTAGATAGGTTGGAGCATTATCTAAGAAACTTGATAAAACTCCGGTATACCAAAAATACATGATATTTACTGGTCCATTTTCATTCGTAACCGAATTAATAATTCCAGAAAGGGCACCGTCTGTGCCTGCTTTCAATATAGCGATTGCCGGAATGATTGTTACAAATATACCAGCAAAC
The DNA here is from genome assembly GCA_938092125.1 of uncultured bacterium. Lineage (GTDB taxonomy): Bacteria > Fidelibacterota > Marinisomatia > Marinisomatales > UBA1611 > TMED80. Next base: position 3,653 of record CALKMQ010000038.1, on the reverse strand, counting down.
AGCTTTGCTACCTCAATTATAGGAAACCATGTGTATTCATTATCGTTACGAATTTGTTTCGGAGTATAGGTCCAACTAACATAGGTTAATATTAAAAGCAAAATATCTCTAGTTAAATTTTGTAACTCAAGATGAACACCAGAATAAACTTCAAAACTAATTTGAGGTTTCCAAAAGCCGCTAATCAGAACGGCCGCAATAACACCCAGTATTAAACCTAAATTAAAAACACCCTCAACGCCTAATTTAATTTTTTCTTTTGTTGGAGCAGGAATAATCCCTTCTTTTTTAAGATAATATGAATCAAGAAAATAAAAAATTATTGAAAGCGCAATTATCATAGTTAACATTGGAAGAAACATTGCAGAAGTGGTCCAAAAGAAGTCAACCCCTTTCAAAAAACCTAAAAATAAAGGAGGATCGCCTAATGGGGTCAAAGAACCTCCAATATTAGCAACGAGAAATATAAAGAAGACTACTACATGGACATTGTTTTTACGATGTTTATTTGCATTTATTATTGGTCTAATAAGTAACATAGCTGCACCAGTAGTACCCATCCAGCTAGCTAAAAAAGTACCGATTAAAATTATTGCAAGATTTACTAAAGGAGTTCCGACTAAAGCACCTGTTAGTCTAACTCCTCCTGATATTGTAAACAGCGCTAACAACAAAATAATAAAAGGTACGTACTCTAACAACCCTACATGCAATATCTCATACGCCGCTACAGCAGCACCCTCTTTAATAACAAAAGGAACAATAAGTATGGATGCCCAGAATAAAGATATTTTACCAAAGTTATGGTGCCAAAACTCTGGAAGAACTAATGGGAAAATAGCAATAGACAATAAGATACCAGCAAATGGGATTACCCAAATAATTCCCATATTTGAAAGACTCCCATCTAAATGATAATCACCTCCATGACCACCTCCAGCAGCCAAACATATTATTGGAGTAAAAACGTATATAAGAAGCATCATCTTTTTTAACATGAAAAACCTTTATTTGAATTAAAAAATATTTTATAATTTACATATTTTTCAATATGATAGGTAATAGCGTTCCTTTCGTATATTATTTAATATGGATTCAATATATATATCAATATTTGTATTGGGCGTTGCCATTTTAGGCTTATCTGTTGGTGTCATTTTTAATGATAAGCCAATCCAAGGAAGTTGTGGAGGTATAGGTGCAGACGAAACATGTACAATTTGTGGCGGTGATACAGAAAAATGCGAAACTATTGAGAGCGCTTAAATCTATCTACTATAGAAATCTTTAGTACTAAATCGAGAAAGGCCTTCTTTCCCTTCTGATAAAATCCATAGAACTTCTAATCCACCAGCTTCGGTTACGGCTCTAAATCCGTCATCGAATGGCAAAATCATTAGCGCCGTAGCCCAAGCATCTGCGACTAAACAGCTTCTAGCTTTTACGCTTACAGAAAGAGTATTAGATTCAACAGAAATTCCATTTCGTGGATCAATGCTGTGAGTAATTTTTTTACCGTCTATTTCAAAAAAATTTCTATAATTTCCAGAAGTTGCTAAGGCCATATTACTAAGCTCGGTCTTAGAAAATATCTTTTTACTAGAAACCAAATTATTAATTGGAGTATCGATACCAATAATCCAAGTAGCACCAGTTTTATTTACACCGCTACATCTTAACTCACCTCCAATTTCTACATAAATATTTTTATAATTCTTATGCATTAACCAATCATGAATTATATCTACTGCATAACCCTTAGCAATTGCATTAAGATCAATTTGAACCTTAGGATGTTTTTTTTTAACGTATGGATAGTCAAGATCTATTTTGTCTGTACCAATGTATTCAAGAACTTTTTTTATTTCATTTGCATCTGGGATTTTTGAACTATTCTTTCCTTTGGGTCCAAAACCCCAAATCCGAGCCAATGGAAAAACAGTATAGTCAAAGGCTCCCGAGGTCTGATTATTAATTAGTTTCCCTTTTTCTAATACCTGATAAAACTCATCAGAAATTTTGAAAGGGCTTAAAGAGCGACTCTGGTTAAAAAGTGAAATTTCACTATCCTTGATCCAAGTTGACATCTGTTGATTAAGACTAACTAAAATTGAATCAATTGAATATTCAATTTGGTTAATTTTATCTATTTTGTTTGATTCATTTATTTTTATGTTGAATGAGGTGCCCATAGTAAACCCAGATATTGAATATTCAACAAATGAATTAGAACAAGACAAGTAAAAGAAAAAGCCCAATAATAATTGGGCTTTTAAAAACGAAAATTTAAGATATTTTTTACCCAAAGCTATCAAAGGCAATCATTTCTTTTTCAACACCAAGACCATCTAACATATCTTCGACCGCTTTTATCATTGGTGGAGGACCACACATATAATATTCAATTTCAGTTGGATCTTCATGCTTGCCCAAATAATTATCATGTGCAACTTGATGAATGAAACCAGTTGGTCCAGTCCAATTGTCTTCCGGTAAAGGCTCTGATAAGGCAACATTGTAGTTAAAGTTTGGAAATTCTTTTGCAATCTTCTTAAACTCATCATCATAAAACATTTCTCTAAGAGATCTAGCACCATACCAAAATGAAACTTTTCGACCTGTTTTTAAAGTATGAAACAAGTGAAAAAGATGAGATCGCATCGGAGCCATACCCGCTCCACCTCCTATGTAAACCATTTCACGATCTGTATCTTTAATAAAAAATTCACCATAAGGACCAGATATTGTAACTGGGTCTCCAGGCTTCAAACTATAAATATATGAAGATGCAATGCCCGGCGGGACATCATTCCACAATGCTGGCGGAGGAGTAGCAATCCTAACATTAAGCATAACTTTATTTCCCTCAGCTGGGTGGCTTGCCATTGAATAAGCCCTAAATTCATCCTCATCATTATTTGCAACTAAGCCCCAAATATTAAACTTATCCCAATCCTCGTGATATTCTTTATCTATATCAAAATTTTTAAAAGAAAGACCATGATATTCTGGAATGTCTATTTGAATATAACCGCCTGCTTGAAAATCCAAATTCTCACCTTCAGGAAGTTCAATAACAAACTCTCTAATAAATGTAGCAACATCGGTGTTTGATTTAACGGTGCAGTCCCATTTTCGAACACTGAAAACATCTTCAGGAACGTGAATTTTCATATCTTCTTTGACTTTAACTTGACAAGCTAAACGCCAATTTTCTTTTGCTTCAGGTCTACTTATATGACTAGTCTCAGTTGGAAGTATGTCTCCTCCGCCTTCAAAAACTTGGCATTTGCACATTGCACAGGTCCCACCACCGCCGCATGCAGAAGGTAAAAATACTTTTTGGCCACTTAATGCTCCTAGGAGTGTACCACCAGTACCTACTCTAATAGCGTTATCAGGTTCATCGTTAATTAGTATTGAAACATCTCCCTGCGGAAGTAATTTTTTTTCTGCTAAATTTAAAAGTAAAACTAAACACATCGTAATGCTACCAAAAACAATTACACTCACAATAGTAAATTCCATAACCTAGACCTAAATAATTACAAACTGATTCCGGAAAAACCTAAAAACGCCATAGAAATTAAACCAGTTAATAGCATGGCCATACCGACCCCTCTCAATGATGAAGGGACATCTGAATATCTCAT
>CALKMQ010000037.1 GCA_938092125.1 uncultured bacterium | reverse complement strand
GTATTCCAAGACCACCAGCAATTTCATAGCCCATGCATGAATAACCATATTCCATATGGTACTGGCTTCCGTTTTTTGTGCGCCAAAGTTTATGCATATCACCTGGAAGACTACCAGCAGCTCCAACCACTGTATCTTGTTCTTCCATAAAATTTGATACTATACCTATAACCTCACCTTGACTTATTTGAATTTCATTATTTAAATCGAATATTCTATCTACTTCTTTATCCCACGCCTCTTTTAGGGTAATAATTTCTTTTTCATATTTTTGAGAAACCTTAAAACCTTGACTGTTTAACCTATTATTTAAATCTTCAAGACAAGATTTTGCATCACCAACTAAAGACAAAGAAGAGTGTTTATATGCGTCAAAAGATGAAACATTAATGCTTATAAATTTGACATCTTTATTATTAAAAAGAGTTTTTGACGCAGTAGTAAAATCTGACAGTCTACTTCCAATGCATATGACAAGGTCCGCTTTTTGAGCAATCAGGTTTGCCGCATTTGTACCTGTAACTCCTATCGCACCTAAGTTTTGTTTATGGTTCCACGGTAATGAACCTTTTCCAGCTTGAGTTTCTGTTATTGGAATACCTGAGTTTTCACAAAAAGTACTTAACATTTTTTCTGCATCTGAATAAATAATACCACCGCCAGCAATTATTAAAGGCCTTGATGATTTTTTAATAAGACTAGCTGCTTTCGCTAAAGAATTTTCAGAAGGTACGTTTCTTTCGATTGACCAAACTTTTTTCTCAAAAAAGTTTTCTGGATAATTGTATGCCTCAGCTTGAACATCTTGCGGGAAGCAAATTGTAACAGCTCCCGTTTTTTCTGGATTTGTCAATACGCGCATTGCTTCTTGTAAAGAAGTAATTATTTGTTCTGGCCTGTTTATTCTATCCCAAAAGACACTTACAGGTTTAAAACAGTCGTTTACCGAAACATCAAAAGAATTTGTATGCTCAAGTTGCTGTAAAACAGGACCAACATTTCTTCTACTAAAAATGTCACCAGGTAACAATAAAACTGGTAATCTATTTATGGTAGCTCCCGCAGCAGCTGTAATCATATTCGTTGCACCTGGACCGATAGATGTCGTGCAAGCGTACGTTTTTAATCTTTTGTGTTGTTTAGCATACGCAACCGCGGAGTGGACCATGCCTTGCTCATTGCGAGGTAAGTAGTGCTTTAGATCTCTATTTTGTTCTAAAGCCTCTCCAATTCCTGCAACATTTCCATGTCCAAATATTCCCCAGACACCATTAATAAACTTATGTTCTTCCCCATCTCTTTCTACGTATTGTTGGTTTAAAAACTGGATAGTTGCCTGAGCGGAAGTAAGTTTCATGATTTACTATGGTTTAGTACCGGATACTCCACTTGTTATTATTTGATAGTGGAGGGTTAAATGACGATGCTATGTTCTCCCAAGGCACTACTTTAAAATTCTGTTTACCTTTATCATTCTCATCATCTTGAACAATAAATGCACCTTGGCTAAAGTTTTTCCCTAGACTCATATTGCAAACATCTATTCCATCTGTTGAACTGGTCCCATCAATATTTTCACTATCAACAATTGCAAACCTACCTATAAATTTATTATCACCTTCTCTGGTATAAATAGCATATGTATTATCACCCTGGCTAGATGCGATTAAATACCCTGTGGTTTTACTACTATAATAAATCGTCAAACCCTCAACATCAGCAGCAAGGTTAGGGCCAATAGAATCAATTAACACACCCTCTTCTGATGAATTGGGGTTTGCATTATATTTCCAAATACCATTTTCCTCCTCACCAAGATAAAGATGACCTAGAATATCATCAGCAACACAACCTTCAAGTTGCCCAGGTAGTTTTAATGTCCTAACAAGCTTTGCATCGACTTTGCCAAAACCATTGTCGAATAATTTATATTGCTCAACATTACCTTCTTTATCATTGATAATTGCATAGAAAGTATTTGTTGCAATGTCTTTATACATACAAGAACCATAAGCTTCAATACCAAGACTTATTTTCCTAGCGGCTATTGATATTAAAGATTTAGAATTTCCATCAACCCTATAAACACCTAGAGTATTTGAGACTCTCAGACCTGTTGTAACTATGTCATAGACATTAGATCCAACTTTCATTCCATATCGAATATCTACATTGTTTGCTTTTTCATTGCTGGTTGTAAAAACCTGATTACCATCCATATTATATACCCTAAGCCCCGGGTAGTTTTCGTCTTTATCGGTTCCAATAATTAAGGATAATGAAGGGTTTGTTGGATGTACCCAAACACAAGGATCATCCGCTACATCATCTCTACCAGTAACAGGTTCTGTTTCCATTGTAGCATTAACATATGCATCTGTTACACGAACTATATTATCTTTAGAACAAGCGGATAACATTAAAATAGCGCAAAGTATTGAAAGATTAATTTTGTTTTTCATAAAATAGATCCATTTAATTATTATTTAAAATTAAATGTACGTACAATTAGATAAGTGTCCTAGTTTTTTGAGAGCACTATATTATTTTAAAAACAACAAAGGCCTCAATAAAATCGAGGCCTTTGTTTAATAAGTAAATTCTAGAACTAAAAATTAGAATCTATAGTTTGTTCCAATTTTTATTGTAGAACCATACACTTCTTTTTCAACCGGCTTACTAGCATCTCCCATGAAATACACATGAGGCACATTTGTAATATTAAGTATATCAGCAAAAAGAGTGATTTTATTATTTAAGTTATAACTCAAAGAAAGATCTAAACGGTTTGCCGGGTCATAATAGATATCTTCATCTTTATCTCCACCAACTTCAACCAAATATTGATCTGCAATGGACTGTGAAAACCTAGCTGTTAACTTACTTGTTTCATAAGCTAAACTTAAGTTTCCAGTACTAGCCGCTTGCCCGGGGAATGTTGATTTCTCGCGAGAATCACCATAATTGGCCTCTGAGTCTGTTGAAGTGTAGTTAAAGTAAAGAGACATTGCACTAAGAGGGCCTGGTAAGAAATCAAGATTTTTTACAAAATTCATTTCCCAACCACTTAATGTTGCATTGTTTCCATTTACTGGCATACTCACTTCATCATACACTTTTGAGCCACCTCGAATTGAAACATCTTGAAGCGTTGATGTGTAGATATAGTTATCAATAGACTTGCTAAAATAACCGAAAGAAAACACACCTAAACCCGCTGGGTAATATTCTAACATAAGATCAATGTTTTGCGAATGCGCAGATTCAAGCTCAGGATTTCCAGCTTCAGCATCATCACCGTCAGTTGCAATAAAAGGAACCAATGCTGCAAAGTCAGCTCTTGCAATACTCTCTGTATATGCTAAACGAACTAAAGCTTGATCATTAACCGCATACCTTACATGAGCCATTGGAAGAACATTTGTGTATTCTTTAGTAACTTTTTGAGCAGTGAAGTATGCCGCAAGACTCTCATCAATAGTTCCTTCATTATCTTCAGCATCTTCTACAGAACCAGCCCAAGAATTATAAGTACTAGATGTCTTTTCCATCCTCGCACCACCGATAAAATTAATCTTGCCAAATTTCATATCTGCCATTCCGTAAAATGCAGTTATGTCTTCTGTCGCATCCCAGGTTTCAAGAATAGCGTCTTCATACATTGGCAATATTTCATATGACCCAAGGTTTGCGCTCATGTGGTCGCGAACTTTTTTAACATCTAGGCCATTTGTATGAACATAATTTCCATCCATGTATTCATCACCTTCAATATCCATATTAAATCCTTGCATAATGAGGTCATCGTCACCGCCCCATTCCCATACTTCCGCACCAGATTTATCAGATTTTTTATCTTTTTTTGAAAGCTTAGCACCTAATTTGACTTCACCATTTCCACCTGCAAATGAAAGAGGCATGGACATATTAAACGCAATCACCTGATCGTCGCCTGAAACTAAATTCCCGTTTGGACTTTTTTTGTTCGGAATGTAATTACCTTCAAGCTCGATTGCATCTAGTTCATACTTTGATAAATCGTGCTGGTCAAAAGCCGCGCCATCTTCATCTGTAAAACTTGTGATTTGTGGGTGATTATTATCACTGAACTCGTAGTTCATATTTATATCTTTTACTACAAACTCAGCATTTACTGAAGGGTCTCTTAGTTCTTCAGCATATGATTTTGTAAATGCCCAATCTAAACCAAGCTTACCCAACGCGTGGTCACCACCAAGAGAAAAGCTATTAATTTTAGATATTGAAGATCTGCTTTTAAGCTCCCTGGCTATTCTAGCAAGGTTCGCTGTTCCAGCAGTAGATGTAACATTGCTATACCCAGATCCAGGAGTTTCTTCATCAACAGATTTATCAAAACGATATCTCAACCTGTTTCTGTTTTCATTATCTGTATATGTGTTTGATATAAGATTAAAATAGAGTTTTGAATCGTTTGCAAGTTTATAATCTAAACTTGTGGTAACGCCAACCCTTTCCCGACTCAAAGAATAGTTTTTTAATTGCATGTCATTTATGATAACACCATCTGTTTCATCGACAACATAGGTTTCATCCTCTTCACTGTCTACGACATCTGAAACAGTCTCATATTTGTCATTCCACTCTAATTCAATATTATCAGTTTTCATATCATTAAACTCATAACTACCAGAGACAATCAAACCTAAGTTTCCATCCATAAACTGGTTACCATAAGTAAATGCACCCATACTACCACTTTTACCATAAAGAGGTCTATGTCCGCCAGCAACTTTCGCTTCCATAAACTGACCGTCATAATCAAAAGCATTTTTTGTAATAAGATTAACGTGTCCACCAATTGCGTCAGCATCCATGTCTGGAGTTATGGCCTTTGTGACCTCAACAGAACCAAGCGAATAACTCGGTATAATATCTAAAGAAATTTTTCTAACATCTTCAGGACTTGGTACTTTTACACCATTAATTGTAGTTGTGTTTAAAGAAGCTTCCGCACCTCTGATTTGAACATAACGTCCTTCACCATGATCACTTTCTAGAGCAACACCTGGTAATCTTTGTAGAACATCAGCAACATTCTGATCAGGGAATTTTTCCATCTGGTCTCTTGAAACTACGTTTTTAATATTCCCAGCGCTCTTTTGTTGACTTAGGGCTTTAGCTTGCCCTTGTGCAAGTCCAGTAACATTTACACCTTCCATTGAAACATAATTAACATCAAGAGAGACGTCAACCATAACATCATCAGACCCAACCGTTACTGAATCTGAAAAATCAGCATAGCCAACATAGGTTACCTTCAAAGTGTAGTCCCCTTCTGGAACACCACCTATTTTATAATTCCCAAACCTGTCTGATGAGGTTCCGTAATTGGTACCATCTAACATCACGTTAGCTCCTGGAAGAAAATCCCCAGAACTGGAACCGGTTACCTTACCACTCACATCCCCCGCATATGCAAGGTGGGTAAAATACAATAAAAAAGTTATAATTGATATCGATTTAATATTCATGCTACCTCTTTCATTTTATTATTGATATGTGTTCTACCTACATTTCTAATTAAACAATGTATATACAATTATAATTGAAAGTTTTTTTATATGCAAGTTTGAAAATAAAATTACCCTGCTTCAGCTTTTTCAACGTTATTTCTTGATACTTGTGAGTAACAATACCTATAATTGTACATACAATTGAACATTTAAATCAGTTATGATAATAAATAATAAAAGCTCAGTTCCAAAATACTTTCAACTGCAAACATGGCTACAAGACAGGATTGAGCAGGGTTACTATGGTACCAATGAAAAAATTCCAACTGAAAATGAATTAGTTAAGTTAAGCGGGTTGTCTAGGGCAACTGTACGGCAAGCATTAAAAAATTTAGAGAACGATGGCTATATTATAAGAAAAAAAAGGGTTGGCTCTTTTGTGCAAAAAACAAGGAAAGAAACCAACGGAATTACAACTATTGGGTTACTTATTCCCGATATTAGATCTGGTTATGCGCCTATTCTAGCAAGGGGTGCGGAAGATGAAGCAATTAAAAATGATGTAAACTTAATCCTCTGTAATACAGATGACACCCTAAGCCAAGCAAACTATCATATTGAACGATTGATTAAGATGTCAATTAGTGGTGTCATTTATATACCTGTTGCAGCAAGCGATAAAAAAAATCTACAGATTATAAATAAACTGAAAAGAAAAGACATACCTGTTGTCTTGGCAGATAGAGGCATTCAAGGTTCAGATTCCGATTTTGTTACAACTAATAATTTTGAAGGATCCCGAGAAATTACTCAACACCTTATTAATAGAGGACATGAAAAAATCGCTTTTTTAAGTAATAAGGTGTACAGTACGGAAAGATTGAGATATGATGGTTTTATATCAAAATTGAAAGAATTAAAAATTGCTCAAGACCCATCAATAACAATAATTGATAAAAGCGCATTTAATGTTAACAGATATCTAAATCATGCTCATAAAATTTTAAAAAATAGAAGAAAATTTACTGCTGTGTATGCTGGGCATGATAGAATCGCTTTATTATTTTATGCTGCTGCTAAAAATTTAGGACTCAATGTTCCAGAAGATTTTTCACTAGTAGGCTATGATAATATGCCTTTGACAACAGTTTCCTTAACAACTATGCATCAACCTATTTATGAAATAGGTCAAGAAAGTATAAAACTAATTGTAGCTAGACTAAATGACAAATCAATTAATACCAAAAATGTTATACTAAAATCAAACCTTATAAAAAGAAGTTCAGTAAAGAGTATTTAATGCATAGCCAAAAAATTAATGTGGGCCTAATTGGGCTTGGCCGTATAGGTAAAATGCATGCTGAAAATATCTGTAGAAAACTGCCTTCTTTGAATTTAAAAAGTATAGCTGACCCAAAACCAGATATAGAATTCATTCAAAATCTCGGGGAAATAACAGTACATGAAGATGCCCAAGAAATTATTTCTGATAAAGATATTAATGCTGTTATTATTTCTTCTCCAACGCCAACACACTTCAACCTGATTAAAAAATGCCTTAAAAGCAATAAACATGTTTTCTGTGAAAAGCCTATTTCTTTTTCAAAGGATAAAATAAATGAAATCATTGACCTAATGGTAATCCAGAAATCCTTTGTCCAAGTTGGATTAAATAGAAGATTTGACGAAGATTTTATTTTATTAAAAGAAAAAATAAAAGAAGGTCTAATTGGTAAAACACAAATAATACATATTACAAATCACGATAGTACTATCCCAAAATTCAAGTTTTTAAAATCGTCCGGTGGGATGCTGTTTGACCTTTGTATCCACGATTTTGATATGTTAAAATTTATTACTGGTGAAAAAATAAAAGAAATATATGTCAATGGTTCTATCTTCATAGAACCAAGGTTAAAAGACATAAATGATATCGATAATGCAATAATTACCTTAGAGCTTACGAATGGGGTTTTGTGCACTATTGATAGCTCAAGACAAACTCATTTTGGATATGATCAAAGAATTGAAGTTTTTGGCTCAAAAGGAATGATATCTATTGACAACAAACCAACTCGATTATTTTTATTAAGCAACGAATCAAAAACCGTTAAATCAAAAATTAAAGAGTCTTTTGTTGAAAGGTATGAATCTTCATATATCAATGAACTTGAACATTTTTATAAATGTATAGTAGGTGGTAAAAGTCCAATCGTGGGTCCAGAAAATATTTTAGATGCAATATATATTGCGACCGCAGGAACCAAATCGTTAGAGCTAAACAAACCTGTCATGGTAGAAAGATGAAAAAAATTAATTTGGCCATTCTAGGGTTAGGTAGAATAGGGAAAATACATGCAGAAAATATTATTTCTTTAAATGAGTGTAATCTAAAAATTATAATTGAACCTATTTCAGATTTTGATAACAATTTCACTGAACTAGGTGTAAAACAATCAAAACATTTTGATGATCTTTTAAATGAAAGTGATATTGATGGTGTTATAATATGTTCACCATCTAAATACCATGTTAGCCAGATTAAAAGTCTTTCAGAGTTGACAAAAAATATTTTTTGTGAAAAACCTTTAGGCTTATCTATCGAAGAAATCCTTGATGTTAAGTCACTAGTAGCAAAAAAAAATCTCAATCTACATATAGGTTTTAACAGAAGATATGATCCGGATTTTTCTGAATTGAAAAGATGTATTTTAAATGATGAGATTGGTGATTTGCATATGATCAAAATAACCTCTCGAGACCCTGCACCGCCACCAATTAGTTATATCAAAAAGTCTGGGGGAATATTCTTAGACATGACTATTCATGATTTTGATATGGTAAAATATTTGTCTGGATCAGAAATATCTGAATTATATGTTAAAGGTGGCTGCTTTGTTGATCCAGAAATAGAAAAAGCGAAAGATGTTGATACAGCTATTATTAATATGAGTTTAAAAAATGGTGTTCTAGCAACAATTAACAATTCAAGGAAAGCAGTTTATGGTTATGACCAACGAATCGAAGTTCTGGGTTCAAAAGGAGTTTTAAAAGTTGAAAATAAACATTTAAATAAAGTTGTAAAAGGGACAAGAGAAGGATTTATATCATCAAACCCTCAAAACTTTTTCATTGATAGATACGAACAATCATATATAAAAGAATTGATGAATTTTGTACAATCAATAAGGGGGGACCTCGTTGACCATGCAGATGCAGATGACGGACTACATGCTCTTAAAGCAGGATTAGCTGCAAATAATTCATTATTAAACAATACTCCGTTCTTGGTATAAATGACATGTTAAAGACAAAAAAAGGAAATGTTTTTAGCGTTATTATTATTTTCATTGTCTTATCTTGCTCTGGTGTAGAAAAACAACAAGATAAACCATTAAAAAAAGTTTCTATTAATATGGTAACTCATGGCCAAGCAACTGATCCCTTTTGGAGCGTAGTTAGTAATGGCGCTAAAGATGCAGCAAAAGAACTTGGAATAGATTTTTATTATCAATCACCACAAAATTTCGATATGATAACCATGTCACAAATAATTGATGCTGTCGTTTCAACTAACCCTGATGGTATCATTGTTTCTGTCCCAGATGTAGCAGCTTTAAAGAATAGCATTTTAGCTGCATCAAAAAAAGATATACCTATCATCGTAATTAATGCTGGTAGCGAGATTATGGAAGAGGTTGATATTCTTACTTATGTTGGACAAAGTGAATATGAAGCAGGAATGAAAGCAGCAAAAGAATTAATTAAATACAATGTTACAAATGCTCTATGTGTGAATCATGAAATTGGAAACATTAGCTTAGATAAGAGAGAACAGGGTTTTAGAAAAGTTTTAAAAGAAAATAATATCGATGTGAAAACAATACCTATTGACGCCTCAGATCCATCAGTTGCCAGAGAAACAATTAGAGCATATCTGTCTACAAACAACACTATAGATGGAATACTAACTCTCGGTCCGCTTGGAGCAATACCCATTATGAGTTTATTAAAAACTATTGATAGAGAAAAAACAATCAAATTAGCGACATTTGATTTTACGCCTGAAATAATTGATGGCATTGTGAATAATCAAATCGTTTTCGCCTTAGATCAACAACAATATCTTCAAGGGTATTTACCGGTAATATTAATGAATCTATATATAACCAATAAAAATACCCCCGCATTTCAAAAACTAGAAACGGGGCCCAGTATAATTAACATTAAAAATGCACAAGATGTATTGGCTTTGAGCAAAAAAGGAACAAGATAATTTTATCTAAAAGATTATTTTCAAGACCAGAGACAGGTGCTTTACTCGGTCTCATATTTGTATGGTTGTTTTTCGCGATTTTTGCTCATAACGGCTTTCTATCTATCTATGGCGTGAAATCTTACCTCCAAGTTTCATCTGAAATTGGAATTCTTGCAGTAGGTGTTGCGCTATTAATGATAGCTGGGGAATTTGATTTATCTATTGGGTCACTAATTGGTTTCTCAAGTATGTCAATAACATTATTGACAATAGAAGCAAATATGCCAATGCCCCTAGCCTCTATTTTGACTTTAGTAATGACAATTTTTATTGGGTATTGCAATGGTCTAACAGTCGTAAAAAGTGGGTTACCCTCTTTCATTATCACACTTGGATCTTTATTTATTATAAGAGGTTTAACCATTGCCATAACAAAACTAATCACTGGTAGGACCCAGATTAGCGGGATTGATGAATCAAGTGGTTACGATTTTATGCATTCAATCTTCAGCAGCAACATAAAAATAGCTGATGTTGATTTTCCTATATCAATATTTTGGTGGCTCTTATTTGTCTTTTTAGGATATTTTGTGTTAAACCAAACACAAACAGGAAATTGGGTTTTTGCTACCGGCGCGTCAAAAGAGAGCTCAAAACTAATGGGTATACCTATTAGAAAAATAAAGGTTTCCCTTTTTATGTTAACCGCCTTTTGCGCATGGTTTATTGCGGTGATTCAAGTGACCACTTTTAATGGTGCTGATGTTTTAAGGGGTGAACAAAAAGAATTTATTTCAATAATTGCAGCTGTAATTGGAGGAACTTTGCTTACAGGTGGGTATGGATCAATCATCGGTGTTATGATAGGAGCTTTAATTTTTGGTATTGTCAAACAAGGAATAATTTTTGCAGGTGTTGATGCTGATTGGTTTCAAGTGTTTATGGGCGTGATGTTGGTTTCTGCCGTTTTAGTTAATGGCCGTTTTAAAAAAAAGTACATACATGAATTCTAACACACTAGACCTTTATAAGATTTATAAAAGCTTTGGGAATGTAAAAGCCTTAAAAAATGTTTCTATGAATACTAAGTCTGGACAAATTAATTGCATCCTTGGTGATAATGGAGCCGGAAAATCAACATTAGTAAATATCATTTCTGGAGTCTTTCGGCAAGATGAAGGGGATTATAAAATTAATGATGAAATTGTATCTTTCTCTAGCCCTATGGAAGCAATGAATGCAGGTATATCAACAGTATATCAAAATTTAGCTATTATACCTATTATGAATATTTATAGGAATTTTTTTTTAGGACAGGAACCAACAAAAAAAGGTTTTTTTAAAACCTTTGATAAAGAGTTTGCAACACAAACGACCATCGAAGAGTTAGAAAAATTTGATATTAAAATAGAAAACCCTAAAAGAGCAGCTGGTACACTTTCAGGCGGTGAAAGACAAATACTCGCAATTGCGCGTGCACTATATTTTGGAGCAAAAATTCTCATTCTTGATGAACCTACTTCTGCTCTAGGAGTTAAAGAATCTAATAAAGTAGTAGACCAAATTATTTCACTTAAAGATCAAAATATTAATGTGATTCTCATTTCTCACAACATAGAGCAGGCATTTATGCTTAGTGATAAGTTTTTTATTATTAAAAATGGGGACATGATAGAACAGTTTGAAAAAAATCAAACATCTGTTAACGGTTTAAGAAAAATTTTAGAAAAATAATTTATTAAAACATTGAAAGGAAAATAGTAAAAATGGAAAAAATAGGAATAATTGGCCTTGGAAACATGGGTATGGGTATTGCAAAAAATGTAATCAAAAACGGTTATAGTGCAACAGGATATGATCTTCGTGATTCATGCTTAAAAGAATTGATTAAAAATGGTGGTGAAGCTGCAGAGAGCGTAGAGAAAGTGGGCGAAGCTTGTGATGTTGTTTTTGTAATGGTAATGAATGGTGAACAAGTGAAAGATGTTGTTACAAAGTTATCGCCAGGATTAAAAGATAGGGGTGTGATAATTATAACAGCAACTATTACACCAGAGGAAGTGAGGGTTGCCCACAAAATTGCGCAAAAAAACAATATAAAAATGATTGATAGTCCGGTTAGTGGAGGTCTACAGGGAGCACACGAAGGGACATTAACACTTATGACAGCCGCAGATGATGAAGTGTTTGATAAATATAAACCTATTCTAGAATCTATATCAAAAAATATGTTTCATGTGGGTGTTAACATTGGAGATGGCCAAACCGTAAAAGCATCTTTACAGGTTTTTATTGGTGCAACTTTCACTGCAATTTTTGAATCATTAGTTCTGGGTTCCAAAGCGGGAATCGATGGTAAAATTCTTTATGATGTTTTTAGCTCTAGTGGTGTAAGTAGTCCGTTATTTAAAAATTGCGCTAGTTTAATAATGGATAGAAAATTTGAAAACACAGGAAGCCACATATCAACAATGCATAAAGACCTCGGAATAAGTATGAATATGGCTAAACAAAATGGTGTCCCTATGTTTACGGCTGCCGCTGCGTATGAATTATTTCAAGCTGGGATTTCAATGTATCCAGAGGGTGATAATTGGTCTATTGTTAAGTTGTTAGAAAAAATGTCAAATACAAAGGTTAAATGGTAACTAATTAAAATAATAAAGGAAGGAAAAAATGGCAAAACTAGGTGTAATTACAGACGGAATCAGTACAGATTTTGAACATGCTTTAAAGATCATGAGTCAAAACAATTTAGATCAAGCAGAGCTGCAATATTTGTGGGATAAAGAAGTTGGTGACTTTGATAAATCTGAAGTTGATAAAATAGAAGAGCTTTTAAAAAAGTATAGTATGGATGTCTCTTGCATTTCCCGTCATAATTTTGCAGGCATTGGTGTACACGACGTTAATATTGGAGATGATACTTATAATCACCATATGGAAAAATTAAAAGAATGTATTGATATGGCTAAAAGACTTAATTCACCACTTGTTCGAATAATGAGTTTTCGAAAAGAAATGGTTTTGTTTGGAGAGCACGGAGCAGAGAAATGGAATGTTAGTGATGGTGCTTGGAATAAATTAGTCGAGCTTTTAACTCCAGTGGTTAACCTCGCAAAAGAATCAGATATCATGCTTGTTGTAGAAACTGGAAATAACGCAATGATTACATCTTGTTTCTTAGGCAGAAAGCTAATTGACGATTTAGACACAAAACATTTAAAAGTTTTATGGGATCCAGCAAACGCTCTTTATTGTGGAGAAAACCCAAGTAAGAATGCATTAGATTCTATGGAAGGCGGATACCTTGGCCATGTTCACATGAAGGATGTTGAAGTTGCTATTCATCAAGCAAAAATTAAATGTGTAGCGCTTGGAGAAGGGCAAATGGGACCTCATCTACAAAAAATATCAGAACGATTAAACCAAATAGGTTATGATGGTTCCATGTCTTTAGAAAGTGTATACAGACCAACCGAAGGAAATTTTGAAGATGGATTTAATGCATCGATAACAAAATTCAAAAACCTGTATTCGTAAAAAGAAAGGGATGCTTTAGAATGATTATAAAAAATAATATATATCTTCAAATTGCACGTTCAGCTTTATTTTGTTTAGTACTACAGTTTTTTAATTCGTGTACAACAGGCGATAAGGGGTATGTTTTTAAATATTCTAATGAACAACCCGAGACAGCGATACGTAGTCAATCAATGCTTTTTTTTAAAGAGAGACTTGAAAAGGAATCGGATGGTAAAATTAAAGTAGACCTTTTTTTTAGTGGCGTACTTGGTAACGAAAGAGAACTTATGGACCTTGTTTCAACTGGTGCTCTCCAAGGCACTAGGGGAGGGTTTTTTAATGACGTTAATCCAAAATTTAATTTACTCACGCTTCCTTTTCTTGTTTCTAATTGGGATGAAGCATCAAATTTAGTGAACAGTTCTTTGATGGAAACTATAAACGCTGGGTCTAGAACCAACGGCTTTCATGTTCCGGCAACAGGGATATCACAAGGATTTCGAGCTCACACAAATAATAAAAAACCAATTTTAACTCCACATGACTTTAAAGGTTTAAAAATGAGAGTTCCAATGCAAGAAGTTTTCATTCAGACAGCTCGGGCTTTCGGTGCAAACCCGCAGGAATTAGCAGCTATTGATATTTATCAAGCACTACAAACCGGTGTTATTGATGGACAAGATAATCCACCATCAAATATATGGGATTTTAAAATGTATGAAGTTTCAAAATTCCTAACAGTTACAAACTACGCAACTGGACCAGATCCTTTCATAGTTAACCTAAAGTGGTATAATACGCTTCCACCTGATTTAAAAATTATTTTTGATAGAGTAGCAAAAGAGGCTATTGCTAAAAGCGATCAAATGAATAGAGAAAAAGAGTCTGAGTATCTAAATATGTTATCAAAATACTTAAAAATAAATTACATATCCGGAAAAGATTTGATTCCATTTCAGGAGGCGGTTAAGCCAGTTTATAATTATTTTATAAATAAAGGAATGTTTACCATGGCTGAGATTGAAGAAGCACAAAAGATTGCTAAGCAAAAAGACTAACACATTAAAAAGAACAAAAACCATATTCTAAAATCCATAAAAAACAATTTCTTAATTATAAGTAAGTACTTAGAAAAAACTTTAATTGGTTTGCTGTTCTTTGTGTTTTCAATAACATTTGTTCTCGTTTTTTTAAGATATGTTCTTAATCAGTCTATAACTGGGGCAAATGAAATTGTAACAATTCTATTTATTTATACTACGGCTATTGGTTCAGCAATATCTATTGATAAAAACGAACATATTTCAATTGATATACTTGTTAATTATTTAAGTTTAAGGAATCA
>CALKMQ010000036.1 GCA_938092125.1 uncultured bacterium | reverse complement strand
AGACATGATTGGTTCTTTATGCATAATTATCTTCATTAATGGCCAGATAAGCTGCTCCCAAAGCTGCAGTATTCCTATTTGAAGATAATTCAATAGGGATGTCTTTAAAATTATTTTTTTGGATGATATTTTTTAATGGATGATTTTTTTCGTTTAGTAAGATACCCAACCGTTGTCCGATAACAATTTTTTCAGGATAATTCCCTTTAGATTTAAAAAAAGATATCCTTGATTTAATCAAAAGATTGAAAGCATTGCCAGCAGAAAAAAGTATTTTTTCAGCCTTTTTATCGTTCATTTGTGCTTTTGCAAAAAGGTCAGTTAATGATTCTAATGGCTTAACCTTTTTTGAACTCCATTTTTGACTTAAACCTCCAAGAGATAAATTTTCTTCCACAGATCTTCCATCATCCGTTATTATTTCCCAAGATTTTTTAAAATCTTTTTCAGCGGTTAAATCTATTATTTGATTTTGATATACAATACCATCTGCAATGCCTGTTCCACCACCAATGTAAATTCCATTAGAACAATTATTTAACTTTCCATTACGAGAAAACTTTTCTCCATAAACACAAGATAAGGAATCATCATAAATATTTTTAATATTTATTGAGAAACTAAACTCTGAGTTTAGTTTCTTATTTAACTGACGAAGCATATTCAAATTTCGTGGTCCATTTGCCATTATGGAAATCCCCTCGATATTTTTTGTTTTAGTTCCGGGGAAGCAGAATCCCATAGCTGAGATTTCGAAATTTTTAAAGTTTTGAATTGATTTTATTATTGCATCTATAATGACTTCTGATTGCTTTAGCTCCTTTGGTTGTATGGCTATTTTTTTATCTAAACTTTCTTTTTTTTGAATCTCTAATTTTACTGGAATAAAGCTTTGATCAAAATTAATCATACTATTATAACTTACTTCAAATGGTCTTGATTCATTGATAATTTCATTTTTATCATTTATTAAAAATAATTGTGAAAGAATTTTTGAAGCTCCCCCATCGAGGCCTATTACATATCGGTTTTTCATAAAATTACAATTTGTTTTTCAATTTGCTTATACGAAGGATTGATTGTTCGATTTTATCTATTGAAATCTTTTTTTTATTTATACCCTCTTTTATTGCTTGCACACATTTAGGAATATAATGGGGATCAAATTTTAGATTATTCCCAAGACAAAAAATATCAATACCTGCGTTAATCATATATGTAAAAGTATCTTCAAGAGAGTAGTTATTTGAAATTGCTTTCATACTTGGGTCATCGCAGATTATGACTCCTTCAAAATGAAGTTTTTCCCTCAAGAGTTTTGTAGCGATATTTTTTGAAAGGGAGGCCGGTAATTTTGAATCATAAAGGCGATGAAAAACATGAGAAATCATTACCATGTCAAGTAAACCGGAATTTATCATTGTCTCATATGGAATCAACTCTTTCTCTGACCATGTATCTGTAATGTCATCAAGCCCTTGATGAGTGTCTCCATGCCCAGAGCCCTGACCTGGGAAATGTTTTACGCATGAAAAAATATTTTTTTTAATTAGAGTTTCAATTAGAATTGAGGAATGCTCAATTATTTTCTTAGGGTTTTTGCTGAGCGCTCTATGTGCATTACCAATATATGTTTTTTTGCCATAATCAAAGTCAAGAACAGGTGCAAAATTCAAATTAATACCACAATAATTTAAATGGTTTGCTAGAGATTCAGCTATATTTTTTGTTTCAGAGATGTCATCCAATTTTCCTATTTCTTGCCAAGAAGGGAAAGAAGGGAAACCGTAGTCTTCTTTTAATCGACTTACATTGCCACCCTCTTGATCAATAGATATAAAAAGAGGATTGTCGACATTGTTTTGAATTGATTTAGAAAGATTTTTTAATTGATTTCGAGAATGTACGTTTCGGGAAAATGAACCGCCTTTTTCCATGTCTTCATCATAAAGGACTACACCAGAGATATTATAGTCTCTTATATATTTCGAAATATCAGAAGTTTCAGAAATTTTATTTTCTCGAAATCCAGCAATCATAAGCTGGCCAATTTTTTGATCTAGTGTTTTTGTCATATAATTAAAATAATTTGAATAAATTTAACATAGTATGAATTTAGATATATTTAAACCTTACCTAAAAAAAGCACTTCTATTTCAATTTTTAATGCTACTAATGGTATTCCTGAACGGTTGTGCTAGTGTTCCTGTAAGTAAAAAAAAATGGGCTGAAAAAACATTTAAAAAGCTTTCTTTAAGACAAAAAATTGCTCAGATGATGATATACCGAATGCATTTGAAGTACAATAAAATTACTCCTGAAAAATGGAATGAGATTAAATCATTACTTGCAAATGATGGAATAGGAGGAATTCATATCTGGTCAGGAGATGGTTCTAGTTCTTTAGCAATGTTAAATGAAATACAAAAAAGATCAAAAGTCCCAGTAATTATTGACGCGGATATTGAACGAGGTTTAGGTCAACGTTTTTTATCTGGAACTGACTTTCCCCCGTTAATGGCTATCACAGCCACAGGCATTCCAAATAATGCTTATGAAGTCGGAAGAATTGTAGCCGAAGAATCAAGAGCCGCTGGAGTGCAATGGAACCTTTCGCCAGTAGTTGATGTAAA
>CALKMQ010000035.1 GCA_938092125.1 uncultured bacterium | reverse complement strand
CTGTACAGTAACACGTAGTGTTTTTTTTCGATAATTTTTTAATTCTACATCGACTATATAATCTTTTACCTCTAATCCTTTTAAATCTAAAGGAGTCTTTCCCCTAGGAATATTTTCCAAATAAACCATAGCCCCAGTGGGTTCTGATAATATTGTAAGACTTCCAGTTTTTGGGATTAAAACCTCAGAGACATTTGTTATTTCTCCATCATTAACTATTATCCCTTTAGATAATGTCTCATAACCGGGTTTTATCAACATAAGTGACCTAGTTCCAATTTCTATCTTTTCAATTTGAATTGGTGTAAAACCTCGATCCTCACCGTCAACCATCACAGTAGCACCTTTTGGATTACTTTCAATAAAGACACCGCTATATTTTTTTTCAGCTAATGCTATCCCCGCTTGTTGTACTACAGGGTTTGAATCACCACCAGACGCAATTTGTCTAACTATCTCTCTACTAGCCTCTTCAATCCCATTCAATAGGTCCTTCATTCCACCTTCAATTTCACTAGTTACCTTTTTTGTCGTTTCGCCTGTCTCCACACTTAAGATTTTTATGTCAATTTGATATAGACCTGGCAATTCAATGAGCTCACCAATAACCAAATACTCTGCACCAAGGTTCTTACCAAGGTCAACAATACATTCGTCATCGCATAATCCAGATTGCTGAAATTTTTGCTCCTTTAATACTTCATCTCGCTCTTTTTTATCAACAACAGTAAAACGATTTGATTGAATTAAGCTCGTTTCGAGTCTTTGATAGGAGGCCTTTAATATTTTTTCACCTACATCTTCACCTTTAAAGTCTAATATACTTACGACAAGTTTGTACTCTTGAGTATAAATGACAGATAAAAATGAGAACAATAAGAAAAGAAATCTCATATTTTTTCTAAATGATTCTTCAATATTTTTTCATCACCAGGTTTGTAGCCCGAATGATAATAAGTAATTATACCTTTTTTATCTATGACAACGGTAAGTGGAAGTGGTAATGATTCTGCTTTAAAACTTTTTAATGCAACCCCATATTTATCAAGGATAACTGGAAGAGTGTAACCTTTTTTCTCAACGTGTTTAGCAACTTTGTCTCTCTTCTCGTTGACATTAATAAGTATAAATTCAATATCGCTCATTCCCGCTGATAATTTGTGCAATTCTGGAATTTCTTTCAGGCAAGGACTACACCAAGTAGCAAAAAAGCTCAATACGATATCTTTTTTACCAATTAATTTTTTTGTTCTATAATATTTATTGTTTTTCAGTTTAAATAATGAGATATGTGGAGCTTTAGTGCCTACCATATCACTTTTATCTTTTGCAGAAACAGGACCACTGAAACAGAAAACCAACGCTATAAGGAAAACGAATGTAGGTAATTGTCGTGTTTTATAGCAATAAAGAGTCCACATAATTGGTCTAATCTATAAAATAAACTTTAGAAAAACCGCTTATTTACTCTACATCACTCTGCCCAAAACAAACCCCAACCAATAGAGCGATGAAAAGATATTTTTTCATATTAGACCCTACAAAAATAATTAAATTATTGTGTTTAGTTATTTTCATGATTAAATCTACAAAAATTTATAATATTTTTTTGCCCCCCATTTTTATGTCCCCCATTTGAGTAGTTTTGAATAAATCTGACTAATATTGAAATAAAAAAGCCCCATCAAATGACAGGGCTTTTTCTCAGAGAAACATGGCGTTACTCTCTCATACAGTCAATAGGATTCAAAGTTGTGACCTTATGCTCCGGAGGCATAGGCTTAGATCTATTAAATGACTAATTTGATTTGATAGATTTCAAAACATCTTTCCTTAATTTATATCAAGCTATATGATTAATTATCCTTATTTAAGACTATTAAAAGCCTACTACGATTCCAAATCAAAGGAACCTTTAAAAATTGAAGGTGAATCCATTCTTCGGTTCCGTGCAGGTATTTTTGATATCGATCCCTATATGGAAATCAATAATGGCCGTTATCACACTTTAGGAGACATTGGAAGATTTAACCATGGGTTTCGTACGGGGTTCTATAAAAAATCAAGAAAGCACAACTTAATATTTACCTTAGCAGGAGCAACCGCAAAGTACCGACACCGAATTCCTTTTTGGAAAAAGTTTGAAATGACAACCAAACTCGTATTTACAGATGACAGGTGGGTTTACTATTAAACAGATTTTCACTCTGAAGGCAGGTTAAGCTCTAGCATTCTAGCAAGAACAGGCACTGTCAAAAACAGAAAACTTATAACAACAAAAGAAGCGGCTAACTATTTCGAGTTAGACGTTCCAGATTACGATCTACCAGATTGGGTATCTCTCTGGATTAAATCAGATTTAAAATATCCAGGATTCTAATAAAAAAGCTGACTCTTTTTAATCTTTATCATCAGTATAAAAAATATTTATTGACGGTAACCTCGCCTCTCTTTCGGATAGTTCAACTCCTGCCCGATAATCTCCATACATACGATTTAGCATATCTGCCGCTTTAAGCCTTGCACCAATGATTTGAGAAGTATCCTCAAAAACGCTAGTAAGAAAGGCTGCTCTTTCTTGCCTGGAGCTGACCCTATTATCTCTTTCGTCTATTTTTCTAGCCTCTACAACTGCATCAGATTGGATCAGTCCACAATCTTTGTAGCCCTGCTTTTCTAGCTCTAAACGAATGAGCGGTTTTTTGAGGTTTTCGCATGCTATTGTGTGTATAGATTGTCGACTTTTTGTCTTATACCCTGCTGCAATGACAGCTTGAGCACCATCACCGCCACTTTGAATATATGCATCTACAAAACGCTGTTGTTTTAGCGTAAGCCGCTTATCAAAAGATAGAGCTCTGCTCGATGATTGATTTGTCTGTTGATTTTTCATAATCATACTCCTTTTTATTTGGGAAATAGGACTCCCGGTTTTTTAATAAGAGTGTGATTATGTTTTATAAAAGCCCCATATCATATTATAACAAGACTAACTAAAATCAAATAGTCTTTACGTTATTTTAATTTTTACAGGTTTAATTCCCAGAAGCTTAGCATTTTAGTATAGAGATGAATTCTTGCTTCATCATCTGCAATTCCATGCTTGCGCATGGGATAGAACATCATCTCAAACTGAATATTTTCTTTGACAAGCTCATCGATAAAATGCCAAGAATTTTGTGGATGGACATTGTCATCGTATGTGCCATGAACAAGAAGCAGTGAACCATGTAAATTTTTAGCAGTCTTAACGAAAGAAGTGCTTTCATACCCCTCTGGATTATCTACAGGGCGCTTCATACCAAACTCCGCCCATTTTGTATCATAATAATGCCAATCCGTAACCGGCGCAACAGATACACCTGCTTGAAACTCTTTTGTATTGGTCATCATATTAAGCGTGAAGCTCCCTCCACCACTCCAACCCCAAACGCCAAACCTACTAGGGTCGGTATAGGATTGTGCTTTAAGCCATTTTATTCCATCAACCAGGTCTTCTCTTTCAATAGGGCCTGACATCGCTCTTAGGACGTGATTTTCAAGCTTCTTACTAATTGCGGTGCTCGCACGATGATCGAACTTAACAATTAGATATCCTTTATTAAGGAGCATGTTATCAAAGAAGAGAGATTGACCTTGCCAGCGATCAAATACAGTTGGCGCGGAAGGACCTCCATATACGTGAAAAATGACCGGATACTTTTTAGAAGGATTAAAGTCTTTTGGTTTTAAGATCTGCGCAGGCATCCTAAAATTATCTCTAGTCGGAATCGTAAACAGCTCTGGGGTCTGTAGGTCATACTCTGCCAAAATCTCTGGCCGATCTCCAATAAGTGTATGCGCAGCTTTACCATCCTTGGTATGAAGGGTAAGCGTCGGCGGAGAAGTTCTATCAGAAAACACATCTAAGTAGTAACTACCGCCCTCGTTAAAATATATTTTGTGAACGCCAGCGGGCCCAGATAGTTTTTCCATTGTCTTGCCATCCAAACTAGACCTGTAAAGATGCCTCTCCACAGAAGATTCTTTCATTGCGGTGTAATATATTTGATTATTTTTCTCATCAATATTGACCACAGATTGTCTCATCCAGAAAGTTCCACCAGAGGATCTTAACGCCCAATTTCCATTTGTAATCTGGTTTATGAGTTTGCCCTCATAAGAGAATTGATAGAGGTGCGCATACCCATTGCGCTCAGACTGCCAGATAAAGCTTTTATCTAAGAAGTATAAATCATCCGTGATATTGACCCAGCCGCTATCGGTTTCTGTTAATACTTTTTTAACATTTTTCCCGGTAGCTCTATCAACAAAGAAAAGGTCTAATTTATCCTGTGCTCTGTTCATGGTCTGAACACTCAAACGCTTGTTTCCTGGAAGCCACTTTACCCTACATAAATATTCAAAAGGATCTAGGTCAACCCATTTCAGTTTTGAACTAGTTAATTCAATAATCCCAAGTTTGACAACTGG
>CALKMQ010000034.1 GCA_938092125.1 uncultured bacterium | reverse complement strand
ATTAGTGGGTGCATCAATATCAGGCCATCAAAAATCTATAGTAGGTCTTAAGAAAACTCTAGACATCACCAAAAAAGAGTTATTGAAAAAAATATCTTTTCATAAAAATGAAATTAAAAAAATAAAATACAAAATATCATTTTTGAAAAAAGAGATAATTGTTTTTAATAAAAAAATAAAACAAGCTCAAAAGAACTACGAAAAATTGATGGTACCACTGAAAAAATTAGTAAACGGGAAAGAACTTCTTTTAAAAGAGAAAGATGTTGTTGAGAAATCTTTTATTAATGTGCAATTGAAAGAGCAAGAAAAATTAAATGATGTTTTTAGCAAAAGGAAAATTGTTGAGGAAAAATATAATCAGAACTCTAAAAAACTAGATGCAGTTTATCAAGCAAAGCTCAAGGAATTAAGAAATCGAATAAAGAATCAAGAAGATTTAAGATTGTTAAAAGTTAATCAGCTTACAAACAATTTGACCAAAGTCTTAAATAAAGCAGAACAAAGGATGAATAAAGTTGACCAACTTATCATCACGGGTGAAGAGGTAGTGAAGGAATCTTTATCTAATATAGATGACATAACAAAAAAAAGAGAGCAATCTACATCCTTCATAAAAATTCATGATAAAAAGATATATATGTTGGATAAAAGGCTTGAGAAATTAAAATATGGATTAAAAATGAAACTTACTTCATTAAATAAAAAATCAGAAAAGCTTAACAATAAGATCCATAGTATTGAAATTAAAAAATTAAACCTTTACAATGAAAAAAATGCTCTAGAGTTAGAATTAAAATCTTTTGAAAAAAAAGTAATAAATATTGGTAGAGATCCATCGCAAATAGAGTTTGAGATAAATCAAAATTATAAAATACTTGATGATTTAAGGCAAAAAAGTATAAAAACTAAAAAAGAAAATGAATTAACAATAGCCTCTATGTTACAATCAAAAAAAGAAATTGCTGAAAATATGATAACATCAGAAAAGATGTTAAAAAGTGCCCAGGTAAAGTATTCTGATACAATAACTAAACTCAACATTATCGAACAAAATAAAGTTGTATCGGACAAAGAAAATAAGATGAATAGTATTAATCTTTCAAAAATAGAAAAAGAGATTATTGAAAAGCATTCTTTTTTTGAAGAGTTAAGTGAAAAAGTACAGTCCTTAAAAAATATTTATGCGTTTGAATTATCTACAACAAAAAAAATGCTTAAGGAATTAAAAAATGATTATGGTTCAATTTCAACTAGTTCAAAAAAAATAAAAGAAAATGAAATCTTAATCACATCTTTTATAGAATCATTAATTACCGAAAAAAATAAATCATTAGAGCTTTTAAGAAATCAATATAAAGAAAACGATTATCTTGATAAAACGATAAGAAAAATGAAATTAAATTTTGAAGCAGTTCAAAAAGAATTTGATCAAAGTGAGAAAAAAAATAATTTAAAAGCGGATGTAAAAAAATCTGATTTGAAAAACTTACATCAAGAGACTGAAGTTATAGAAAATAAGATTTTTGAATTAAAAGCATTGAAAAGATCAGAGTCTCAGCAGATGAAACTTTTTATTGAGCGAAAAAAGAATTTGCAGAATAAAATGGATGATTTACATCGTGAGCATAAAAAAGATATGCCAGTTATAAATTCTTTATTAGTAAAAAAAGAAAGAAGTTTATCAAATATTAATTCAGACCTTCAAAAATGTACAAACCGTATAATTTTATTAGAGGATTCTCTCGGACCTAGAATGAAGGAATTAGAAAAAATTGACAATAATAATAAAAATAATACGATAGAAATTGAAGACCTTGAGTTAGTGAAAGAAAATATTTATACAAAAATTGAGTATAGTCGAAAAACAATAAAAAAAATAAAAAAAACAATCAAAAATGACACAAAAAGAATTGATAATGAGATCAGAAAAAATAAAGAATCTGTTCAAAACCTTAAATCCAATTTGGAGCAGAATAAAAAATCGGCAAAATCATTAAGGGCTAAACTCGAGGATAATATTCGAATTAAATTAAAATTAAATAATGACTTGATTGAGCAGATTAATGATAAAAAGGGCATTAAAGCCAAAATAGCAAAAATGGAAAATCGTCTTACCGCTAGTAATGATTTAAAAAAATTATTGATGGAACATAATTCATTAAAAAAAGAGGTGAAATATTTGAATCAAAAATTAAGTCAGTTTCATGAAAATTTTTCAGCTTTAAGCTCTGCGTTAATTGAATTAAAAGCTAGTGTAACTGAGAAAATAGCTCCAATTGAAAAAGATATACTTGATAAAGAATATGAAGTTTTAAAAGATAAAGATATAATGAAACAAAATAATAAAACTATCAAGGATTATGAGTTTAGGATTAAACAATCCCCTTCCAAGCTGAAAAGTTTAGATAGTCAGTATAAAGATCAAAATAGAATTAAATTTCAACTAGATCTTAAACTTAAAGAATCTGTTAGAAATTTAGAGTTATTAAAAAAACGATCTGAGATTTTTGAATCACCGTTAATATGATTATTTTATCAAAATGAACAAAGTAGAAATTTTTACAGATGGTGCTTGTAAAGGTAACCCTGGTCCTGGAGGTTGGGGGGCAATTTTACGATATGATGAGACTGAAAAAGAAATTTATGGTGCAAGTAAAAACACTACAAATAACATCATGGAAATGACAGCGGTAATTGAGTCTCTGAAAAATTTAAAGAAACCTTGCGAGTTGATTATTACCACGGATTCAAAATATGTAAAAAATGGTATAACTAATTGGATACATAATTGGAAAAAAAATGGATGGAAGACAGCTGCAAAAAAAGAAGTAAAAAATAAAAAATTATGGATTGAACTAGATTCGCTTATTAAAATACATTCTATTAGTTGGGCTTGGGTAAAAGGGCATTCCGGACATCCTGAAAATGAAAGAGCGGATTTGTTGGCAAACATAGCAATCGAAGAATTGACATAACATTCTAACTTTTTAATCTATATAGTTTGCGATTTAAAACTTTATCTAGTGTCTCCAATATTGACCTCAGATCAGAGAATGAATTTAAAAAAGGTTCTATACCCTCTAGCATCAACATACCAATTTTAACCAATGATCAATTTAAAAAAGTTGGGATTGAATATAAAAATAATGGAAGCGCTGCTGCTGTCTTATTAGGTCACTCCTTGGTAAAAGGAGAATCAAAAAAAAAACTTATCAAATTATGGGCTAAACATTTAAAAGAAAATCCAGGGAGTATCGTCTTCTGTTTCCGTGGAGGTATGAGATCAGAGATTGCAGTCCAATGGTTGCGTGAATATGGTCTAAATGTGGAGAGACTTGCTGGAGGTTATAAAAATTTTAGAAATAGAATCCTTACCCAACATATAAATATAAAGAATTATAAAAATGAATGGTTAATTATTGGTGGTTTAACGGGATCAGGGAAAACCGAATTTTTAAAGTCATTTAAAGAATCAATTGATTTAGAGGGGATTGCAAATCACCGAGGTTCTGCCTTTGGAGGTAAAAAAGATGGTCAACCTTCCCAAGCAAATTTTGAAAACAACCTGACCATGAATTATTTGAATCATGGTTATAATCATTTGATTCTTGAAGATGAAAGTAGAACAATAGGAAGAACTGGTTTACCAGATTCTTGGTATCAAAAAATGCAAACCTCAAAACTTATAATTTTAGAGGTTGGAAATGATAAAAGAGCCGAAAATATTTATTGTGAATATGTTTATGAAGAATTAAAAAATGGGTGCAAAAATGATGTTCTTCAAAATAAATATTTAGGGTCATTAAAAAATATTAATAGAAGGCTAGGGGATAAGGTCTATAATGAAATAAAAAATTTAATGGAAAATGCATTCGACAATAATGACAAAGAATTTCATAAAAAGTGGATATTAATGTTATTAACAAACTATTACGATAAAATGTATAATTATAAACTTGAACTACGAAATAATTTCATAGTCTATAGAGGTACAAGTCAATTATGTAGAGATTACATTAATTCTATAATTTAAACTTATTTAAAAAAACTGTTATTGATCTTTTGAATTACTTCTTCTTTTGATTTGCAAAAATTTGTAAGCCCCACATTTTCAATAAATTTTAAATCATTAAAGCTTTTATTTATCTCATCTTTCATATTTGTTATTATTACTTTTCTATTTTGGAGCTGAGAGAGTTTAAAAAGATCTTCCAAGCCAAAAACACCTGATAGGTCCACATATGTTATGTTTCTCATATCAATGATGACATTGCTATCACCTGGTATCTTATTGTATGATTTAATTAGTTTTTCAATAGACCCAAAAAATAATGGTCCACTGGGTAACAAAACATTGATTCTACTATCATTTGCATGTTTAAGTTTTATATCATTTTTATAATCAGAATCAGTAACATTAAAAAATTGATAATCTTCTTTTTCTTTGATAATATTTTTCAAATCTTTTAAAGAGCTTAAAATAGCAAAAATAATTCCAGCAGCTATCGCTACCATGAGGTCTTCGTAAACTGTAATTAACAATACTGTTGAAAATATGATGAAATCTTTTAGTAGCAGTTTATTTATTACAGGCATTATTCGATAATCTAAAATCTCAATACCTACTTTAAATAAAATTGCTGCCAGGCAGGCAGTTGGTATTTTTGCTACTAAAGAGCCTAAACCTAGTAATACAGCTAAAAGTGTTAACCCATGAACAATAGATGCTAGAGGAGTTTTTCCTCCAAATTTAATATTGGCTACAGTACGCATTGTGGCTGTAGCAGTCGTTACTCCACCAAATAATCCCGCTGCCATATTCGCCATTCCTTGGCCAAAGGTCTCTCTATCGCTACTATGACGATTACCTGTTATGTTGTCAGCAACTTTACAACTTAATAAGCTATCTAATACTGCTAGTCCGGCTAAAGCAAATGCAGGGGCTATAAATTCAATAGATCGACCTAAATCAGGGATGTAAAATGAAAAAATTTCTTTTGCAGCTTCATTGCCCATTTTATCTCCAATATAGGGGATGTCTAGACCAAATATCTGGGCTATGCTAGTTCCAATTAATAGTGCAGTTAATGGAGCAGGAATTTTTTTTAAAAATAAAAAGGTTTTTCCAATTATGGGCCACAAAAATAGAATGATTAGTGAAGGTATGGATACATAAAGCGCATCAATATTTGCACTATTTAATGTATCTGGTATATTAAAAATTACATCTTTTATATTTTTCTTTACTTCGAGTCCTACAAAAGCATTGAGTTGTGTTAGTATAACAATAACTCCTATGCCGCACATGAATCCGGCAACAACAGGATAAGGTGTGTAATGTATAAAATGAGAAATTCTTGCAAAAGATATTAAAACTAATATCAGACCACTTAAAAATATGATTGAAAAAGCCGCAACTAAATCTGGATTATTTGAGCTACCTATAACAAAAAAGCTCATGTATGCTGCAATTTGTGCAGCTTTTGGAGCTGTGGGACCACTTACACCAACAAGACACCCACCAAATAGACCTCCTACTATACCACCTGCTATTGCCCCCCATACGCCTGCAATTGGACCAAGTTGTGAAATCTCACCAAAAGCCAGTGCTAGAGGCAATGCAATTATGCCTACAGTAACACCAGCTACTATATCTCCTTTGATATTTTCTGAAAGGGATAGAACATTAGATTTCGGACTAAGTTCATTTAAAACATCTTTAATGTAAGATATGATATTCATAGCAGCTTTAAACTTCTAACTTTACTTTATTATTTTCAAGACTCGAATCAACATTACTATTAGATATATATAATTTATATTAGCACTAAGTTTTATTAATCATTATTTGTGTTTAGTGGAGTTGGAATAAATGAGTAAGATAATATCTATTCTAGTGCTTTTATGTCTTAGCTATGCACAGGACATTTATGTTGATGGTGGTATGGATTATGAAAAGCAGTACTATGCTAAGTTTGACAGATTTACAAAACATGGAGGTTGGAATAACTATGAAAACGCCTCTAAAGATGAAATAAGCCTCCCAAATAATTTTCCAAGCTTAGGTAGCACTTTCACATTAGAGGCAATGTTTTATTCGGATGATTCAACTAGTGATTATCATCAAAAAATAATTGGAAACTTGATATTTTCTGGTAATCAATATAGTAACTCTTCACCAAACATTACTTTTATTAGAAATGATGATATTTACTATGGTTTTTCAAGCAATGGTCAAATAAAGAGAAGAATAAAAGCAAATGTAAGAACCGCAAAAACATGGCAGCATGTTGCTTTTAGTTTTGATGGAACCAAAGCAAAATTATATTTAGATGGAATAGCAATAGACAGCACCTCTAACAAGCCTATTGATACCCTGCGGCTTGTAGTTTGAACAACCGTGCATAATCGCCGTCGGCATCTAATAATTCTTCGTGCGTACCACGCTCTTGTATTTGGCCGTGTTCTAAGACTACAATTTGATCAGCCATACGAACAGTC
>CALKMQ010000033.1 GCA_938092125.1 uncultured bacterium | reverse complement strand
CCCCCCATGACTCGGGGTATGCCACCCCTTTTTCGTTGAGTTAACGAATTGGAATTAGGTAGCGTGTCCATACAGAGCGTGTCCATATTATGATTATAAATGACATACTTAGATAAGGTGTGGCAGATATGCTATACATCCGTAAAAACAAAAACCCCCGTCAATAAACGAGGGTTTCTGAGAAGTGGGCGTTGAGAGATTCGAACTCCCGACATCTGCCTTGTAAGGGCAGCGCTCTGACCAGCTGAGCTAAACGCCCAATATTTATTCAAAAATTAAGAATTTTTACTCTATTTAGCTTTAGTATTTTTCTTATTCTTTGCGACCTGTGGTAATGCAACCTTAAGAACATCCCAAATTTCTTTCGCAAAATGAAACTTCATATCTTTGGATACATTAGCAGGTACATCTTCAATATCTTTTTGATTCAAGTAAGGCAATATAACTTCTTTGATACCAGCTCTATGAGCAGCTGTAACTTTTTCTTTTACTCCACCAATTGGCAAAACATTACCTCTAAGTGTTATTTCACCAGTCATTGCCACTTTGCTTTTTACAGGTACACCAGTTATCAAAGATACTAATGATGTTATCATGCTTACACCTGCTGAGGGACCATCTTTCGGAATCGCTCCCGCTGGAACATGAACGTGCAGATCAAGCTCTTCGTTAAAATTTGTCTCAATTCCAAAATCATTCGCATGCGCTCTGACATATGTCATGCCTGCAGTCGCTGACTCTTTCATTACATCACCTAATTGACCTGTCAGGGTTAACTTACCTTTTCCTTTCATTTTTGAAGACTCAATAAAAAGAATATCACCTCCAGCTGCAGTCCAAGCTAAACCTGTAACAACTCCCGGTTCTGTAGCTCTTTCAGCTAAATCAGAATAAAATTTAGAAGCACCTAAATAACCTTGTACTTTCGATTTAGTTACCTTTATGTTTTTGGCTTTATCTTCAACAATATCTCTAGCAACTTTTCTCAACACGTTGGCTATTTCTCTCTCGAGCTGTCTGACACCTGCTTCTCGAGTGTAAGAGCTAATTAATTCTTTAATCGAGTTATTATCCATTGATACTTCTGGTTTAGTAAGACCATTTTCTTTTACCTGTTTCGGAATTAAATGCCTTTTTGCTATTTGAAGCTTTTCGTCTTGAATATATCCTGAAAATTCTAATATCTCCATCCTGTCACGAAGAGCAGGCGGAATATTTCCATAATTATTTGCGGTCGCAATAAACATAACTTTACTCAAGTCAAAATCAAGCTCAAGATAGTGATCATTAAAGGAGTGATTTTGCTCAGGGTCTAGAACTTCTAACATCGCTGATGATGGATCTCCTCTATAATCTGAACCTAATTTATCCACTTCATCCAACATAAATACGGGATTGTTTGTTCCTGCTTTTTTAATGTTTTGAATTATTCTTCCTGGAAGAGCACCGATATAAGTTCTCCTATGCCCCCTGATTTCGGCTTCGTCTCTTACACCACCTAAAGATAACCTTATAAACTCTCTTCCCATTGCCCTAGCTATAGATTTACCCAATGATGTTTTACCTACTCCAGGAGGGCCACCAAAACATAATATAGGTCCTCTAACACTACCATCTGGATTTCTTTTTTGCTTTAAGTTCCTAACTGCTAAATATTCAATAATTCTATCCTTAACTTTTCCTAGTCCATAATGATCGTAATCAAGAATTTTTAAGGCCTCTTCTAAATCGACTCTATCCTTTGATGATTTACTCCATGGAAGATCTGTAATCCATTCTATATAGGTTCTTGATACATTGTATTCAGGTGACTGGGTGGGAATTCGAGATAACCTATCTAATTCTTTCATAGCCACAGACTCAGATACTTCTGGCATTTTCGCAGCTTTAATACGCTCCTCTAATTCTTTGGTTTCTACCGTTCCTTCGTCTTCACCGAGTTCTTTTTGAATTGCTTTCATTTGTTCTCTGAGGTAATATTCTCTCTGAGTTTTTGCAATTTCATCATGAACCTCAGTTTGAATCTCTTCGCCAAGCTTAATTCTTTGTGTCTCTCTATTAATAATCGAATTGGCTTTTTCTAATCTACTTTTTATATTGACTTCCTCAAGAATTTCTTGCTTCTCTTGGTTTGATAAAGTCATAAGAGAAATAGCTCGGTCAACTAATCTGTTCGCCTTTTTGATATTGGATAACATGCCTGTGTGCTCTTCCGTTAGGTTCGGAGCAACTTTAATAAGGTCTGAAAAAGATTTTCTAAAGTTTTCAGTGATACCATCAATTTCTAGTTCATCTACTATGGGATCGTCACTTACTTTACTTGCAACAGCTTTGAAGTATGGTTCTTTACTCAAATAATCTAAAATTTTGACACGAGCAATACCCTGAACAATAGCTGATTTACTATTATCAGGCATCGCAAAAACCTTAAGAACAGTCGCTAAGGTTCCGTATGAGTAAAGATCCTCAGTGTTTGGATCTTCAATTGAACCATCTTCCTGCGCAACAACAATTATATATTTTTTCTTTTCAAGCTCGATATCTGATATAAGTTTTAATGATTTTTCTCTTCCTATATAAATCGGTATAACTTGCTGTGGAAATAATACCGTGTTACGCAATGGCATAACAGCATACTCTTCAGAGCTTTCAATGTTTATGTTTTCGATGTCTTTTTCTGATAATTTATCAGCCATGATAATCCTATATTTTTGTTTCTATAACTTTACAATCATTATGCCATGATATAATGTATTTAATTTTGGTCATTTAATGTGATTAACTATGCAAATATGGCGTATAAGATATGCTCATATTGTCTGGATGCACTTTCCGAATCATCTCCCTATGATTCGAGCTTGTTCATCTGCATGATAGGAGCTACGAACTAGAGGGCCAGACTCGACAACATCAAAACCTATCTTCAAACCAAAATTTTTGTAATCCTGGAATTCAGCATCAGAAACATATCGATGTACTTTAAGATGCTTTCCGGTCGGTTGTAGATACTGCCCAATCGTGAAGATAGATACCCCAGCATAATATGTTTCTTTCATTGTTTTTAACACTTCATCAAAAGTTTCACCTAGACCAACCATAATACCAGTTTTAGTTCTTAATCCATAATTTGCCGAACTTCTAAGCACATTTAAACTTCTTTGCCAATTTGATTGAGTTCTTACCTTTTTACTTATTCTTTCAACACACTCTACATTATGACTAAATATTTCAGGCTTAGCGCTAAAAACTTTTTCCAATGAGGCGTTGTGACCTTGAAAATCAGGTGTCAGCACTTCAACCGTACATCCTGGAATATTTTTGTGTATTTCTTCAATTGTTTTAGCCCATATTGATGAGCCATAATCATTTTTTATATCATCTCTATCTACACTAGTAATAACAACATGATTTAAATCCATCTTTTTGACCGCCATCGCAGTCCTAAATGGCTCTAATGGATCATCCCAAGATGGTTTACCAGTTTTAACAGCACAAAAACCACAAGCTCTAGTGCAGGTATCTCCAAGTATCATAACTGTAGCTGTCCCTCTATTCCAACATTCGTATATATTTGGACAATTGGCCTCAGCACATACGGTATTTAAATTATAATTCTTTACAACATTATTGACAAATTTATAATTCTCCCCAACTTGGAGCTTGATCTTTGGTTTGTAAGGTTTTTGTATTAATTCTGACATTATAAAATATTTTCAAAGTTAAAATTTTCTAAAACATTTTTTATTTTTGACAAAAATAAAGCTCCTCCCGCACCATCAATTAATCGATGGTCAAAACCTAAAGAAAGCATCATCATCTGCCTAATGGCTATAATATCTAAATCATTTTTCTCTATTACTACAGGTTGTTTTTTAATTTCTCCAGTACCTAAGATACCAACGTTAGGTTGGTTTATGATAGGAGTTCCTATTGTCGCACCAAATACTCCAAAATTAGATAATGTAAAAGTTGATCCCTGTAAATCATCAGGGTTGATAGCTTTCAATCTAGTTTTTTGCACAATAGCATTTAAATCACGGCATATACCTAGCAAATTTTTCTCATCACAATTATTTATACTAGGTACCATTAAACCACCATCAACTGAAACAGCTATGCCCATATTTATTTGCGGATGTTGAATGACTAAATCACCATCAAGAGATGAGTTTAATTCAGGCATTTCATTTAAAACTTTTGCTAATGAAAAAATTATAAATGGTGTGATAGTAAGGTTAAACCCTTCTTTAGATAAGAAAGAAGCCTCTTCTTTCTTGACAAAATCAACTATGTCCGTCATATCTACTTCATTCATGATATGTACATGCGCAGAAGTATTCAAACTATAGCGCATATGCTCGGAAATTCTTTTCCTCATATTATCAAGCTTATCTGTTTTACTATTTGAAGCAAATTCAAAACTTAATGAAGACTTTCTTGGCAATTGCATTGAACTTTTGTCGATTGATCTATTTCCAGAGGATAGATACCCTTCTAAATCTTTTTTTGTAATTCGACCTGACTTCCCAGTGCCATTAATTAATTCCAACTCACCAAAGCTGATACCTTCTTGGTTCGCCAATTTAGTTACAGCCGGAGAAAGGATAGGCCCTTTAGTTGAACTTGATATATTAAAAGATTTTTTTTCACTTTTAATTTGAGCGTCTTTTTCTTTGACTACTTCTTCAGGCTCTTCAATAGGCTTTTCAATAAACTTTTCACCCTTGGAGAGTTTAGAACTTTTATCCAAGTTGATTAACTTGGAATCAGTTTCTATTTTAGCAATAACTTCTCCAACATCAACGACATCGTTCGGCTCAGCCATTATCATAGTAATAACACCACTACTTGGAGATGGAATCTCAGAGTCAAC
>CALKMQ010000032.1 GCA_938092125.1 uncultured bacterium | reverse complement strand
TTGATCAAGATGGCTCAAAACTAAAAATTGATTCTCTGCTTCAATATAGTTTCTATTTAACAAATATAATTGTCCTAACATTTCTCTGCTACTTATATCCTTGGGATCAAGATCAATTGCAATTTTAAGATGGTCTTCAGCGTGTTTAGCTCTTCCAAGTCTCCTGTATGCATCAGCTATAGATACGTGAATAGTTGATGCATTTGGATCGATGCTAATAGCATCTTGAAATTCTAAAACAGCTAAAGCATAATTGCCTTGATTTAGTAAGAATTCGCCCTGCATAAAATGATGGATTGCGAGATCTTTACTATTTACATCGTCGCCTTTTAGGTTTGGGGTAACAAAGAGATTTGTTAGGATGATTACTAAAAAAAAATTGTATGATTGGGCCTTCATAGTTCAGTTCAGATTGTACTGTACACCGTGACGTCGTTTCCACCATTATCTTTTGTTTTATAAAGGCCTTCATCAGCAAATTGTATTAAATCTTTTAGATTATCTGAATCACTTGGATACTCAGATAGGCCACAGCTAATGGTCATATTTACATCATTATCGTTCATAGTAAAGTTATACTCCTCAATATTTTTAACAATTCTCTTGGCAACAGCTAATGCTGCCTCGGTGTTTGTATTAACCAGAACTACAGCAAACTCTTCACCACCATACCTTGCAACTAGGTCAATACTACGTACGTTTTTCTTTATAATATTAGAAGTTGTTTTGATAACATAATCACCATAAGGATGTCCAAATGTATCATTAATTCTTTTAAACTTATCAAGATCAAAAATCAAAAATACTAAACGATGTTGAAAACGCCTACCTCTCTCTATCTCCTGATTTGCTCTATCTATATATGTTTTATGATTGAGTAGCCCCGTAAGACCATCTTTTATTGCATTTTCATACATATTCTGATATTCGATATGCCAAAGCATATTTGCTTGAAGAGCTTTACAAATTAATGATAATAACTTTTCATCATTTTCATTAAAAACCTGATTATTAAAACGTTCAATCAATATTGCGCCCCAAAGGTTATCATTGACAATGATTGGAAAGCCTAAAAAACTATTTTCAGTTTCATGATTTTGTTCAGAGGATGAGAACCTAAATAAATTATAATTATTATCAGCACTATTAATTTTACAATTTTTAACATACGGCAACCCATTTATTGTTCCATTAACATTAAAATGATTATCTTGAGGTAAATACTTTTTGATACCATCAATCAATTTGATATCTGCATTATTAGAATCAGCATCAAGCATAGAAAAGGTCAAACAATCATAATTGAAAAAATAATGAATTAAGTTTCTATATTTATTTAAAATATCGGCTTCAGAATGTTTAAAATTTATTTGTAATAATAAATCAAATACTCTTGACTGATCCTCTTTTTTGTTAATTGTCTTTTCTAAAACATCTAAGTTTAAAATTTCTAGAGATATTATTGCTGCTAAATGTTCAATCATTATTTGATCATTCGGATTTAAATCACTAAAGTGTTTCATGTGGACAACCAGCAATCCAGTCAAGATACCATTTAAAAAAAGAGGTTGAATAATCATACATTCACTTCCTCTGTGTGAGTTGTTTTTGTATATCTCTTCCCATATTTCTTTATTATCTTTTTGATAAATAATAATTGATTTTTTTGTGTGAGCTATATTTTTCAAAACTTTACTATCTGTAGAGATCTTTTCAAAAAAGTTATCAGACATAGAGTCTTTAATTGCAAAACAATTTGAACTAGGTTGAAGAAAAAACATAGAAGCTTCAAAATTTTTATTTAAATCTTTTAGAAACAAAAAACTTAAATTAATTAAATCTTGAAAGTGAGATTCTGGGGCTCTATCAAGTTCAAAATCATTTTTACTAAAAATCTTTTCAGAGTCTTCTACTTCAATCGAAGAATCTAATGATTTAAAATAAAAATACAAGATCCAAACTAGTCCAGGAAAAACTAGCAACCTTAAAAAAAGATCTATAACATCATTTGAGCCTTTTAAAAAGACGAGCAATATTACGTTTAAACAAAAGACAAGTAATATAAGAGTGTTTATAGATTTTTTATTCATCATGTATCTTGTTATTAGCAAGAATTATGACAATTTACCAAGTATTTAATAAAATTAAAAACAGCTATAAATTTTTTCTAATTATTTACAAATTTAATTTTATTGTTTTTGTTTTCCTTATATTTTTTATCGCTTTTCTTCAAGGAATCTAATGGAGAATCAGAAGCAAAATTGTTATCGCCTTTTCTAAATTTTGAACTTTTAAAATTTTGATGGTTCTCATCAATAGGTCTTGTGCTTTCACTTAAACTTGGAGAAAAATCATTTTCGAAGTCAATCAATGAATAACTTAAAAAGATTACAAAAAGACAAAGAGTTGAAAACATAGCGGCGTCTCTCGGCGAAAAACCAAAAAAGTTTTTATCATCATTAATATTAATAGATTTTTCATTTTTTAATTTTGATAATAATTTTTCATTAAACCTATTTGATACAGCAACTTTATCTAATCCATTTAAATCTGAAATGGAATTTCTAACATTATTAACTAAAATTCTATATTCTTCGTTGTTTTTCAAAAATGACTCAAACTCTTTTATCTTTTTAAAAGTCATTTTTCCTTCTAAGTAATCAGATATTAAATCTTCAAATTCATAACGGTTCATATCAATATGTACTCCTATTCTCTTAGATGTTTTAGTTCAACTTGCAACTGCAATCTAGCTCGATTTATTCTTGATTTAACTGTACCTATTGGGACGCCGATAATTTCACTTATTTCTTCATAAGGAATTTCTTGGATATCTCTCAAAATTATAACAGTTTTAAATTTTTCCGATAATTTATTGATAGCTTTCTTAATGATTTCAGTTACAATATCAGTTTGAACATGTTGCCCAATTTCTAAATCATCACTAGGTATTTCGTAGGTATTATCATCATTGCTAAAATGACTTAAAAGGGTAGTTTTTCTGTTCTTTCTCTTTCTTAATTCAGTATTTGCTAAATTTTTTGCAATCGTGTAAAGCCAAGTCGAAAATTTAGCTATTTCTTTATAATAATGTTTTTTTTGATAAAGTTTAATCATTGTTTCTTGAACGACATCTTCCGCAGATTCAGGATCTTTTAAGTAGTGGTAGATAAAATTTATCAGCTTGTCTTTATACCTGTTTACAAGCACGATATAAGCGTTTTCATCTCCACCTTGAAACAGAGACATTAATTTTTCGTCAGTATAACTATATTTTTTTCTTTTCTTATCCAAGGGCATTGTAAATAAAGTTGATGAGCTCTGATTCACTGTCTGTGTTTGTAGTTTTTTGTCTAATTTCAATTTTTTTTAACTCGTTTATTGCTACTTCTATATCCTCAACTGAATAATTTTTTGCATAATTTGTTAAATTATTTTTTAGTAGCGTTGATAATGGTATATAACTATGGGGTTTAATAAAAGTTCCATTATTCATTTTCACGAAAAATAATTCCTGAAATAAAGCCGTCATTGGGAAGATTAAAGAAATCATTGTTTCTGAACTATCAATAATAGACTTGGCTAATTTAATTGATTTTTTTAAATCCCTTGCCCCTAAGGAAGACATTAGCTCCCATCTCTTTCTACTTCTTGAAAAAGAACTATCAAAATTTATATGCTCAATTTTTAGATTTTTTTTTTCAGTCATTAAACAAAATTTATCAATTTCATTTTTTAAGTTATAAAGAGAATCGCCACAAATATTGATAATTTCTTTGAGTACACCTTGTGAAATATTTTTTTTATTTTCTTTTACAAAAAAATTAGCCCATTTAATCATTTGACTTTGAAATGGAGTGGATACATTTACAAAAGGAATTTTTGGAGATAAATTTTTAAAAAAAGAACTTTTGTCTAAATAATTATCGCAAATAAGGACTAAAAAATGATTTATGATAGGTTTGTCACAATAGCTAATGAGTTCTTTTGAAGCTTTGCCTTTAATTTGTTGAGGGTCTCTCAAAATAATTAATTTTTTTGAGTTAAATAGGTCTGAAGATAAGATCTTATCTAATATTTCTTTGCCTGATAATTCATTTGGGGTTAACAATTCTTTCGAGCACGATGAATCTAGAGATAATTTATTAGAAAGCTTCTCAATAAAAAAATTTTGAAGGAAAAGGTCTTCGCCTTTTAAAACATATACATTATTTATTTCACCGGATTTAAGATTTAATAAAATATGTTTTATATCATCCATTTGAATTAATTATATATTGTTTTTAAGGTTATGAAAGGACAGCTACGATTCCAGCGATAACACAATAGACACCAAAAAAATGAAACCTGCCAACCTCTAATATTTTTAGTAAAATTTTTAAAGATAAAGTACCAACAATAAATGAGGTCAAAATTGCTGTAATTATCAAATTAGGTTTTAATAAAACGTACGATTCTAGTTCAAAAAACCCTAAAAGACCAGCACCGATAATTACAGGAATTGAAAGTAAAAAAGAAAACCGTGCCGCTTCTTTAGGCGGAATGCCAAGTAGCATTGATATTGATATAGTTGCACCTGACCTCGATATTCCTGGTATGATAGCCATGGCTTGAGACAGACCAATTAAAAGCGAATATACGTAAGACAATGATTTATTTCTATTCTTAAAATTAATTGACAATGTCAAAATTGCGCCTGTTAATAATAAAGCATAACCAACAGATACTTTACTACTAAACAAATTAATTATATGATTCTTAAATATAAGGCCTACAATCACTGCTGGAATTGTTGCAATGATTATGAAAATGATAAGTTTTTGTGTAGTTCTTTCATTTAAAGAAATAACTATCGATTTTAAATCTTTATTGAAAACATAAATCACGCTAAATAAGGTTCCTACATGAAATAATATTTCTAAGGTATTCCCCGGTGAATCAATCCCAAGTATGTATTGAGCTAAAACCAAATGCCCTGAACTACTTACAGGTAAAAATTCTGTAATACCTTGTAAAATGCCAAGAATAATAATATCAAATATACTCATTATTTAAGCCAGCCTAACAATGCATACATTCTTCCAGCGGCGCCACCATCTCTTCTAAAGGATTCATACAAGTCTTTGTAACAATAAGTACATTTATCAATAACAAATATTTTATCGTTTTTTATATTTAGATTCATAATCTGATTAACTGCCCATTTTTGTAAATCTACCTGGTAGTGTATATCATTATTTTTTGAATAGAATCTAGAATCAAAATGATTGAGAACATCATTTTGAATTTTAAAACAACATTTTTTTATGGATGGTCCAATAAAAACATAGTTATCTGATGCTCTTTCATTATTTTTTTTTACATTTTTAATATATTCATTTATTATGCCTAAAGACAGTCCACGCCATCCGGCATGCACAAGACCTATTGTCTTTGAAATTCTATTTATAAAATATAT
Organism: uncultured bacterium; assembly: GCA_938092125.1. GTDB lineage: Bacteria > Fidelibacterota > Marinisomatia > Marinisomatales > UBA1611 > TMED80. The sequence goes on along the minus strand of CALKMQ010000032.1, from coordinate 815 downwards.
AGGTAAGCAATCTGCAACTTTGATAGAGCATACCAAATTCCCACCAACGTTAATTATTCCATCTGAAGATTCATAATGACCTGCGCGTTTTACTGAAATAATTTTTGATGAATGTACCTGATTTATGGAAACTAACCTCTTAGGGTCCAGTCCAACATTATCACAAAAATTAAACAAATCACCATTAGATTCAATACTAAAACTCATATTTGAAAAAGCAATTCTTATTCCCGGAATAGGTAAATCAGGACTAAAGTCATCCCATTGGTTTTGTGCTATTTTATTGATGGTTGATTTTCTACTAAACTTTTTCCATTAAAATACCCGATTGTACCCATCTTACTTTTTTTATATTCAAGTACTCTAACAATTTGATTTTCATTTTTATTTAAACCACCAAGTTCAATAAGGGAAGATGCACCCATAAATAAATCACCTTCTTGAAGTAAATTTCTATATTTACGTCTAGAGTTTGTACTTAATTTTATAAGTGAATTAATGAAATACCCTTGGTCATATCCCATTGAAAACACTCTGTCCAAATCAGAAGAGTTTGTCATTCCAAACTTAGGATATTCTGAACTCAATACGGTAAGACCTTGTAAATGAGGGCCAATTATATCTTGAGCTAAAATATCAATATCCATCCAAGATTCATTTCCTATAATTTTTGTTTCTAAATTATACATTGGCAATTGAGTACCAATAAACGATAGGTCTTGCTTATTTATAGGCATATAAATTGCTTGGATAGTATTTAAACTAACTTTTAAGGAATCTTTTTTTGACATTTGATTTAATTCGTCAATATCATC
>CALKMQ010000031.1 GCA_938092125.1 uncultured bacterium | reverse complement strand
AACTAAGGATAACGGATTTGTAGCGGTTGGATCAAGTGAATCATTTTTCAGTAAAGGAATGAAAGATATTGTAATAATAAAATTCGATTCTTTAGGACAAAAATTATGGATGAACCTATATGGAGGTAAGGAAAATGATATAGGAAATGCAGTAAGCGAGTGTAAAGAGGGAGGTTTTATAATAACGGGTGAAACAACTAGCTACGGCAAAGGTAAGAGCGATATCTTCTTACTTAAAACGAACCAATTAGGAAAAGAAAAATGGAAAAAGACTATTGGTGGTATTGGAGTTGATATCGGTAACTCTGTGCAGCAACTAACAAAAGGAGGGTACATAATTGCAGGTACTTCAACTATATCAAATTTATCGTTTGATTCAATTTTAATTAAAACGGATAATAAAGGTAATGTCTCAAAATAAAAAAATATAAAATAAATCATTTTAAATATTCATTTATCAAATCAATTATTACATTCTACTCTTTAATTAAACAATAAAAGTATAAACAAATCAAAATATGAAAAATTATATCCTCACATTATTTTTAATTCTACTTTTTTCTTGCGGTGGCGATTCAAAAAAAGATTCTAACCTAAGCCAAAAGAAAAACAACATTTCAAACAAAGATTCTCAAACCAGTGCTGAAGATGGTGGTTATGGATTTGAAAAAATTGCAAAAAATCTTGGTTTTGACACTTACGAATGGAATGAAAAAGTTGATAAAACATTTTTTGGTGATCCGAAAGCAGTTAAAGGTGGAAAACTAAATTATATCCATTCATTGTTTCCAAGAACAATGAGAGTCTTAGGCCAAAATTCATCTCAAGTACTTAATAGTAGAACTATTATGAGTTTATGCTATGAAGGTCTACTGGGTCAACACCCTGCGACTTTAGAGTTTACGCCTAGATTAGCCTCTCACTGGAAGATATCAAAAGACAAGACGACTTTTGAATTCAGAATAAATCCTGATGCAAGGTGGTGGGATGGTATGCCAGTAACTTCAGATGATGTAATCGCAACATGGGACCTTAGGATGGATGAAACAATCCTTTCTCCTGCAGAACAAATAACATATGGAAAATTTGAGAGACCAATTGCTAAATCAAAATATATTGTTTCTGTAAAGGCAAAATCGGTTAATTGGAGAAACTTTTTATATTTTTCAACAATGGTTCTCCACCCAAATCATATATTAAAAGATCTCGACGGAACTGCCTTTTTAGAAGAGTATGCTTTTTCCGTTATTCCAGGAACAGGTCCCTACATTATTGAGGACAAAAATATTAAAAATCAAGAGTCATATACTCTTGAAAGGAGGCTTGATTATTGGAATGCTGACAGTCCGTTTAACAAATATAAATATAATTTTGATAAGATTAAGGTTTCCGTAGTAAAAGATAACGATGCGCTACAATTTGAAAAATTCAAAAAAGGCGAACAGGATATATATAATGTTCAAAGATCTAGGCGATGGGTTGAAGAAACAGATTTTAGAGCCACAAAAAAAGGTTGGATTAAAAAGCAAAGAGTCTACTCAGAAAAACCTGCTGGCACTTCAGGCTATTACTTTAATATGCGCCAATGGCCATTTAATGATAAAAGAATAAGATATGCTTTTTGTTATTTGTATGATCGCCAAAAAATGAATAAAGAGATGTATTATAATGAGTATGGAATGATGAATTCACTTTATTCTGGATCTGTTTATGAAAACAAAGATAATAAACCTTTTGAATATAACCCCACAGAAGCAAAGAAACTTTTAAAAGAGGCTGGATACTTAGAAAGAGACTCTAACGGATGGCTTGTTCATTCTGAAACAGGAAAAATATTATCTTTTGAGATTGTAATTCAAAAAACTAGTGCATACATGGTGACTCCCGTTCAACAAATGCTCAAAGAATATGGAATAGACATGCAAATAAAATTTATGGATTATAATACTATGATAAAAAACGTAAATGCTAGAAACTTTAACGTTTGTCTTCTTGCGTATTCAGGTCTTATTTATCCTAACCCAGAAGGGAGCTTGAGGTCAACATTGGCCGACCAAAATGATAATAATAATGTATGGGGTTTTAAAAGTGACCGAGTTGATAATCTGTTAGATGAATATGATATATGTTTTGATCAAAAGAGGAGAGTGGAAATTATTAGAGAAATTGATGGAATTTTCAGTGATGTTCATCCTATTGCATTTAGTATTTCAAGAAACTATTCAAGAATGATGTGGTGGGACAAGTTTGGCTATCCTGATTGGATGTTTTCGCGGTATGTAGGGGAATATTGGGACGCTTTATACTACTGGTGGTATGATGAAGATAAAGATAGTGAATTGAAAGAGTCTATAGAAAGCGGAAAGTCATTACCTCTAAAACCCATCGATATGAAATACTGGCCAAATTATTTAGCAAAGAATTCTTAGATTGATTTCTGAATAGAACATGGTAAACTACTTTTTAAGAAGAATTCTTTTAATGATACCTACTTTTTTAGGTTCAACTATTTTAGTTTTTACCATTCTACAAATGGCCCCAGGTGGTCCGATTGAACAGATGATGTTAGAACTTCAAATGGGTGGTAATGTTGTTGGTGAAGGTGGAGGAGGATCTTCTTCAAATGCCATAGGAGGTGTATCATTACCTCCAAAAGCTTTGAAAGAGTTAGAACGGTTCTACGGATTTGATAAGCCAATCTATCAAAGATACCTTAGTTGGTTGGGAGTTTGGCCCAGAGAAATTAAACATAGGGATTTTTCGATACCTAAAGGTATAAGCTCTGTTGAAAAGAGAGTTGGTAAAGTTGATGGTGCTATATGGAAAGTTGATGTATCAATTTCTAATGACAATGATCTTATTGTTTATGAAAAAAGTGGCGAGAAAAGTGAAAATTGGTTTTCAAAAATTGAGAATTCAAACGAAGATGGGTCATTAGATGCTGTTGTTTTCCAGCAAGAATATTCTGGTATCTTAACAGGAAACCTCGGTAAGTCTTATACTTATCTAAAGCCTGTTACTGAAGTTATGAAACCTCGTTTTAAGATTTCTTTATTTTTTGGTTTAACGGGCATATTTCTTTCATATTTAATTTGCATTCCGTTGGGAATCAAGAAAGCATTAAATCACGGCTCTGCATTTGATTTTGGTTCTAGTGTTCTAATTTTTATGGCTTATTCCATTCCAGGTTGGGCATTGGGTGGTGTCTTATTGGTATTGTTTGGAGGTGGTAGTTTTTTTGATGTTTTTCCTTTAGGCGGTTTTAGGAGTCCATCAGAGATTTGGGATACATTATCGCCAATACAAAAAGTTTTTGATCAAATACATCATATGATTTTACCTATTATTGCTTGGTCTATTGGTAGCTTCGCAACATTAACAGTATTAATGAAAAATAGTCTGCTTGAAAATTTAAGTCAAGATTATGTTAGAACTGCATTTGCAAAAGGTCTTAAAGAAAATCGTGTTATTTGGTACCACGCCATGCGCAACAGTCTGATCCCTATTGCTTCAGGAATAGGACATCTTTTAGGTGTCGTCATTGCAGGATCTTATTTTATTGAACGAATGTTTAACATAGATGGGTTTGGAAGAATGGCGTATGAAGCTATTTTATCGAGAGATTATCCTGTTACACTAGGTTTCTTAGTTATAGTTGTTTTAATTAGACTTTTAGGCAACATAATTTCTGATTTTGTTCTAGCAATTGTTGATCCTAGGATACGTTTTAAGTAAGGGCTACGAACAGAATGAAAAATACTTCTATTTTTAGTAGACGATGGCAAAAGTTTAAAACTTTGAAGAGAGGTTATTATTCTTTAATAATTTTGCTTTCATTATATATTCTTTCTTTCTTTTTACCTTTATTAATTAATAATAAAGCATTAATCGTCAAATATGAAGGAAATTATTATTTTCCCATTGTTACTGGTTTTGTTAGTGGACAGGTATTTGGACAAGACGTCCCAGGAGAAGCTAGATATAGGGAGCTAAAAAGCTCTTTTAAAGAGGACTTAAACAGTAGTAACTGGGTCTTGTTACCGCCATATCCTTATTCACCATTTGAAGATATAACTTATGATGGGAATAAGATGTATGAATCACCATCTTCATTACATTGGCTAGGTACAGACAACACAGGAAGAGATGTTTTTGCCCGTCTTTGTTATGCATTTAATATATCTATATCATTTGCGTTGATACTCACAATCATCAATTATATTGTTGGTATTTTAATTGGTGGAGCAATGGGTTATTATGGTGGCAAGTTTGATTTGTTTTTCCAAAGATTAATCGAAGTTTGGTCAAGCCTGCCAATGCTTTTTGTAATAATTATCATATCTTCAATTTTGAAACCATCATTTTTTCTTTTAATCGGTATCTATACATTGGTTAATTGGATAAGTATGACTTATTTAATTAGGGCTGAATTTTACAGGGAGAAAGCCAAGCCATATGTTGCTGCAGCTTTAAGCATGGGGCAATCAAATTTTAAAATTATGTTTAAACATATTTTAGCTAACTCTCTTGTACCTATTATAACATATTTTCCTTTTTCAGTTGTTGCGGGAATTTCAGCGCTTGTTGGTCTAGATTATTTAGGTTTTGGTTTAGCTCCTCCAACGCCATCTTGGGGTCAAATGCTAGATGTCGGCCTATCAAATATCTCAAAATGGTGGATGGTATTTTCTCCAGTATCAGCTCAGTTTTTCACGCTACTAGCTATTGTCTTCATTGGTGAGGGTGTTAGAGAAGCTTTTGATCCAAAAGTATATTCAAGGTTAAGATGATTCAAGAAAAATTAATCGAAATAAAAAATCTTAAAACTTTTTTTAATACAGAAGCCGGTATTGCCAAAGCAGTTAACAACGTTTCTTTCGATATCTATAAAGGTGAGGTCCTTGGCATCGTAGGAGAATCTGGATCAGGAAAATCTGTGACTTCAATGTCTATAAACCGTTTAATACCTAATCCTCCAGGAGAAATTGTTGGAGGTGAAATTTTTTATAATGGTGTTGATTTATTGAAGCTAAATTATGAGGAAATGTGCGAAATAAGAGGTAAAGAAATATCAATGATTTTTCAGGAGCCTATGACCTCATTAAACCCTGTTTTGCGTATTCAAACTCAAATGAATGAAATAGTAATCAAGCATGATGGCTTAAGTCCAGAATTAGCCACTATTAAAAGTATTGAAATGTTGAAAAAAGTAGGCATTCCTGAACCAGAGCGAAGAATATATGATTATCCGCATCAATTCTCTGGTGGCATGAGACAGCGAATTATGATCGCTATGGCCTTACAGTGTAATCCAGCTTTGCTAATTGCTGATGAACCTACAACGGCACTTGATGTCACAATTCAAGCTCAAATTCTTGACCTTATGATGGATTTAAAAGACCATAGAAAGGACTCTGCTATTTTGTTAATTACTCACGATTTAGCTGTAATAGCCGAGACATGCGATCGTGTAATTGTAATGTATGGAGGCGTAATTCAAGAAATTGCAACTATTTTTGATCTTTTTAAAAATCCTGTAAATCCTTACACGAAAGCCCTCATGGAATCTATTCCAAAAATGGATCATAGTTCTAAGCGTTTAAAAGCCTTAAAAGGTATGGTCCCATCTATATTAGATCTCGGCGATGAGTGTAAGCTTTGCTCACGTTTTGAACCTAGCGAATGTGCCTGTGGAGGAACAAAAGTAGAACCAGCATTAATAGAGGTAGATAAAGGACATTTTGCCAGGATAAACAAAGTCCTTTTAAAATGAATAATGATAATCAGATATTAAAGGTAAGAGACTTGATTGTAGATTTTCCGATTTTCGGTGGAATTATGCAAAAAAAAGTAGATGCGGTTCATGCAGTTCGTAAAGTATCATTTGATCTATTCAAAGGTGAAACTCTAGGCATCGTTGGCGAATCAGGTTCTGGTAAGTCTACTCTTGGTAATTCAATTTTAAACGTATTGAAATTAACAGCTCCAGATGTCCACATAGATGGTGAAATATTTTTAAACATAAATGATGTTAGCGTTGATATTTTAAATTTAGAAAAAAGTAAAATGAAACAATATCGCAAACATATTCAAATGATTTTTCAAGATCCTTACTCATCACTGAACCCGCGAATGCTTGTTAAAGATATTGTCAAGGAATCTTTAGATATAAATTCTATTTTAACAGAATCACAGAAAATGGAAAAGGTTTTTTGGCTCCTAGATAAAGTTGGCTTATCATCAGAACAATCGAGTAGATATCCTCACGAATTTTCTGGTGGGCAGAGGCAAAGAATTGGAATTGCAAGAGCTTTAGCAACTGAACCTGAAATTATTATAGCTGATGAACCTGTTTCTGCCCTAGATGTTTCAATCCAAGCCCAAATAATTAATCTTATGATGGATCTGCAAAAGGAATTTAAACTATCTATCCTTTTTATTGCACATGACTTATCGGTTGTGAAACATATTTCAGACCGAGTAGGTGTTATGAACTTAGGAGAATTGGTGGAAATAAATAAGACATCGGACATTTTTAATAACCCGATGCATAGTTACACTAAGGAACTTTTAAGGGCTATACCAGAACCAGACCCTGAAGGTAGGGAAGAAAGAAAAAAGAGCAGATTATCTATTAAATAAACAGAGAGATATATGATATATAAAGATTTTCATTATGAAAGATTAGATTTAAAGAAAAGTAAAAGCATATTAAATAAAATTATATCTGATTTCAAAAATGCAGACTCAGCTAAAATACAGATAGACGCAATTAAAGAAATTGATGGCTTTTCTAGGGAATATATGACCTATCAAGCGATGGCTAGTTTGAACTACAGTAGAGATATAAATGATGATTCTGCTAAAAAAGAAAAAGACTATTACGATTCTATATCTCCTGACATGAGAGAAATTTATGATAGTTTTGATAAAGTATTACATCAATCAAAATTCAAGAGTGAAATAAAAGATATATTTGGTGATACTTTTTTGAATCAAATAGAAATTAATCTTAAAACATTTGATTCGAAGATCAAGGGTATGTTAAAGGAAGAAATTGAGCTAAAAAATGAATATACAAAACTAACTGCAGGGGCTAAGATTGAGTTTGAAGGGAAAGAGTACAACCTTGCTGGATTAGGCCCTTTTCATTCAAATGTAAATCGTTCAGTTAGAAAAAGATCATATGAGGCTCGTTTTTCTTGGTTCAAGAGTAATGAAGATGAATTAGACAACATTTATGATAAATTGGTCAACTTAAGACACAATATTGCTGTTACCTTAGGCTTTAACAATTTTATTGAACTAGGATATTTCAGAATGGGGCGATCTGATTATGGGCCAAAAGAGGTCGCAAATTTTAGAAAACAGATTGTGGAACATGTTGTACCTATTGTATCAAAGTTAAGTGAGCAGAAAAAAGAAATTTTAGATTTAGAGCATCTTTACTTTTATGATGGTATAAATTTTAAAGATGGTGATCCAACACCAAAAGGGACGCCAGAACAATTAATTGCAGAAGCCAGGACTATGTATCATGAGTTATCTACCGAAACTGGAGAGTTTTTTGATGTCATGATTGATGAAGAGCTTATGGATGTGGTTAATAGAGAAGGAAAAAGACCTGGGGGATTTTGTACTTCTTTTCCTAAGTATAAGAGACCTTATATATTTTCTAATTTTAATGGAACAGATCATGATATTACAGTCCTAACCCATGAGGCTGGTCACGCATTTCAAAATTATTCAAGCTCTGATCAACCTCTAGTTAATTATCACTGGCCAACAATGGAAGCAGCAGAAATTCATTCTATGAGTATGGAGTTTTTTACTTGGCCATGGATGAAGAATTTTTTTAAAGAGGATACCGAAAAATTCAAATATAAACATATTTCTGGAAGTCTTTCTTTCTTGCCATATGGTGCATGCGTTGATGATTTTCAACATTGGGTTTATGAAAATCACGATTCTTCTCCAAAAGAAAGAAAACAAAAATGGCTAGAACTCGAGAGTATTTATATGCCTCATAGAAATTATGACAATATGGTTTTTGCTAATGATGGTGGAATATGGCAAGGGCAGCTACATATTTATCAAATGCCTTTTTATTACATTGATTATACTTTAGCTCAGACATGTGCCTTTCAATTTTGGATCAAAAATGAAATAGACAAAAATGCAGCTTGGAATGATTATTTAAGACTATGTCGTGCTGGTGGTAGCTTGTCTTTTACAAAATTAGTTGAACTTGCTAAATTAAAATCACCTTTCAAAGATGGCTGTCTTGAAGAGGTGGTTGACTATGCTAATAAATGGTTGAAAACTTTTGATGAAAAAAATATGTAGTTATTTTTGAGTATTTTTGAAATTTTAGTTGTTTTTAATTTTTGATAAATTTTATGTTAAGCATAGGCACAATGAAATATTTTACTGTAATTATTATTATTCATTCTTTATCATTAGCCCAGGGCGATGTCAAGGTTGCTCCTGAAAAAATATCAAATCGTGTACAAGTAACCGTAAGTGGCAACCATCCAGACGCAATAAATAACGAGTCTACAATAATTTTTGATAATTCCAAAAATATTGATTTAAGAAGTAATAATAGACCAATTAAAAATACGATACCCCCAAGTGACACTGAGGAAGAATTGTTTTTGCCAAATGAAGTTATGCCTTCTTTATCAGTTGAAGAGTTTAAAATGAACGATTTGATTGACGCTAAACCTAAAATGGAAAAAAAATCAAAAATTTTAACAGATGATTATGTAAAATCTTTTAATGTAGTGAAAAGTGGCCCCATCTATGAAGGTTTAAGGATGCAAAATCTTTTATTAATGAAAGCGTTATCGATAAAACCTGGATGGAGTAATAATGCCAAATGGCCAGATGGAACAGATGTAGACGACTATTCTATTGTAGATTGGATTAAATATGGCAAAGGCGAAGCAGTAGGAATAAGCAGCAATGATGCTTCTAAAGAAGCTAGGTCATATCTATATGATAAATATGTTAAATCAAAATAACGCTTTAAATATTGTCTCTTTTTTTCATTTTTCTTTGAATTCGCATCAAATAATAGGTATTGAAAATTAATTTATTCAAATTTTTAGTACTTTTTATCTTTTTAAGTATTTGCTTGGGGCAAAAAACATACATTCGATCCTCATTACCATCCAGAGCAGGTTTGGTTTTTAATCCAGATAATGGAAGGCCTTTTAGTAATCTAGCCATTGATTATTTTGATAATGGTCGTATAAAAACAAAAGGTAGATATTCAGGTGGTTATGCTAGTGGCTATTGGGTGTATTATTATCCAAATGGACAATTAAAAGCTAGAGGACGTTATTATATGGCTTCTGATTCAAAACTAAATGGAATAATAGAAAATGGTCGCGCTGGAAAGTGGGTTTTTTGGCATAGTAATGGCTCTAAAAAGATGATGGGTTCCTACAAAAACAGTCAACAAGTTGGGGCTTGGACATTCTGGCATCAGAATGGATTTAAGCATTCTGAGGGTAGGTATAAACAGGGAAAATTGCATGGGAAATGGAAGTTCTGGTATGCAAACGGAAATATACAAGAGAGTGGTCATTATATTTTAGGCTTAATTGATGGTGAATGGCTATTTTGGGATACATTAGGACAACTTATTGAAAGTGGTACATATCAAAATGGAAGACCAATAGGTGAACATAATGGATGGTATAGCTCCGGGGGCAGAAAATGGAAATTAAATTATCAATTTGGGAAAATTCATGGACCATATACATCTTGGCACGAAAATGGTGAACCAGAAAAATCAGGAGACTATAAATCAGGGGAAAAGTATGGCGATTGGAATTATTGGGATAACAATGGTAAAAAAATAATTAATAATTAATTATAGTAAAAAAAGGTTATTCTTTAAGTACTATAGGTCTCCAATTTTTCCAGTCTAAAGGTCGGTAGGGTAGTTTTTCAAACCATTCTTTTTTCAGCTTATTTATATAAGGTTTGATGTTTAGCGGTATGTCATTAATGGGACTTCCAACACCTTTAAAATAAACTAATCTTGTTTCATAAGGTAATGATATGTTAAAGCGAAAAACGCAATTAGATGACTTTGTTTCGCTGTATTCAGGTAAAATTATGCCACCGCCACAACTAACGCAGTTTTCTAAAAAATTATCTAACATGATAGGGTAATTAGGCGATTTTGTCCAGATTGAATCAGGTCGATCTGTATATTTATAGTATTTAGGTTCGATAACGTTGATTGGGCCAAAATCAACATCTAAAATTTTCTGATTTTTATAGTTTTCATCAAAACTATAGTTAAATGTCATCTCATAATGATTTCTAAAGAAAATAATTTTTTCAAATGTAATCTCTGGTGTTTTATCATCCTGAATGGATAATAATCTATTAGTAAAATAAGTAGTTCCTTTTCTTTGATATTCTTCATTTGGGAAAACGGTGTGTTTAGCTGAACCGTTCATTATTTCAGTTCTTATTTTATTTTGCTCATGTCTATTTAATGTATGTGGCCAAAATGTTAAAAAATCTTTTATATCTGTTGTATCCTTAATTACTTTACCCCAAAAGTCGTCCAACGCATTTTGTTTTGAAATTTTTACTAACGTATCAGAAACTCCATGGGTCCAGGCCCAGCTTGATTCATGGTCCCCTACAGCTTCTATTCTAGCTTTTCTTACACGTTTGTTTGCAGTGTTTTGCATGTAAGTCATCATTGAAAAAAATAAAAAAACAAACACTATTATAATTATATATCTATCATATGATTCTTCTTTATTTTTTAATAGTACAAGAAAATTCCAATTAGCTTTTATAAAATCATATGCCTTGTGAGCTTTTTCTATTTTCTTACTGGCTGATAACTTTTCATCGATAGTTTCAAAGTTGTCTAATTTCCAATACTTTAAATACTTTTGGTACTTTCTATATAATTCAAGTTTAGAGCATTTGTGGTTGAGACCAAAATACTCTAGTTCTTTTTTAAGAGTAACTATTGTCTTTTCTAGGTCCATTATAGTGCAACTCTAATGCTCGATACGCCAGATATACTTGTTAGAAATAAGGTCATAAATACAAATGAAATTAAATAATAATTATTTGGTTAGAGCTAATAAAATTTTCTTTTAATTTATTGTATGCCAATGCGCCTATTTTTCGGAATCTCATTATTTCTTTTATCTAGTTGCTCAAATATTAGTAACGAATCAGAATTAGAATTAAAAAGAGGTCTTTTCTATAATACTTCCAATGGAAAGCCTTTCTCCGGTAAAGCATATAAATTATATAATAATGGTTCTAAAATGCGAGAGGCGCAATTTGATATAGGTGCTATTGAAGGTTCATACACTTATTATGATAACGAAGGCTCGATAATTTATCCAGCAGACGAGGCTTCATTAGATTTTAGAGATGGGAAAAAATATTTTGCAAATTCAGATAAAGAATTCTGGGGTTTAGCCTTTGGGACTTATCAAAGCGGAGAAACTTCTTTCGAAGTGCTTTATGAAAATGGCAAGGTAGTTGGAGATTATGTTTACTTTAACCGAGACGGTTCTATCAAGGCCCCTATCTTTACGTCATTATTGATTCGTCGCGGAGATGTCTTATATCAAGAAAGTTCACCAGAACCTTACACGGGTCCTGTATTTGATTTGTGGGAAAATGGAAATAAAATGTTGGAGGGTTCCTACAAAAATTCTGTTAAAGACGGTAGATGGATGGAGTGGTTTGATAATGGTCAGCCAGAGAAACAGTACAACTATCGTTATGGACTACGTCATGGCTATTGGGCTGAATGGCACAACAACGGTTTGCTATCTATTGAAGGTAGTTACGTTGGCGGTAAAGAGGATGGCACCTGGACATTCTGGTACCCATCCGGCCAAAAAGAAAAGATAATCATGCAAAAAGAAGGTTGGTGGAATGGAAGGACTCAAAAATGGTTCTTAAATGGCCAAATGATGGAAGATATAAACTATAAAGATCAAATGCCTGTAGGCAAATGGCAATATTGGTTTGAAAATGGTCAACTAAAAGAAGAAAGAAACTATGAGAA
>CALKMQ010000030.1 GCA_938092125.1 uncultured bacterium | reverse complement strand
CTGAAGAAACAGCAAAACAAGAACAAGCTAAAACATGTGCCAAAATTTTTGGCTTTGCTGTTGTTGTTGTTTTCGTTGTCGTAATTATAAATGCAATCTTTGGAGATGGAGATGACGATAATGATGATGAGGAGGAGGAGGAGGAGGATAATTCTGGCTCATCAAAGGGGTGGAGTCGATCTAGGCACACATCAAACTCAACTCATAAAACAGTAAATAATTATTATCAAGATGATACTCCAAAAGGTCCGCGTATTTATCGTTATAAAGTAACAATAAATATCGATGAGTTCGGCTCAAATAACACAAATATTCGTGTTAGCGCGAGCGGCGAATTAGAGCAGGATGGTAAAATTTTAGAATCTGGTGGAATTCACGAACAAGAATTCTTTAAAAGATTTTTTGCCTCTATGAATAAATCTATTTTTTTAGATCAGAACCTTCCTACTAATTAAAATCCCATTCCTAATTTAAACTGAATCTCAGTAAATCCATTTTCTCCTTCATAAACGTCTTTTGTCATATTGTATCTAAAATTTAGATGTGAATCAATGACCAATATTTTAAACCTTAATCCAAGTTGAAGATGAACGCCACTATTATCAATTTTATTGTCTTTAAGGTAATCGATTAGTTTGTCTTCTAAATTACTTGCATCAAACTCTGCTGTTAAATCATCAGTGCTTAAAAGTTCTTTCACCATTGAAACACTCGCTCTAGGAGTTGAGCTATGCGAGTTTACTCCAACACCAACTGATAGTGCAGTCTTAGCTAACAAAGGAATTGAGAAATCTGCGATATTTTTCTTTACGGTAATTCCAGAAGACACTCTAGCCCAACCAAAAGGGATATCTTCCATTTGAGTAACAGCATTCGAAAATGTAAAGCTATACTCGCTATAAGCTGCATTACCTTCCAATTCTATGGCCCAACCAGCAAGATCAATAAATATGTACCCCCCCATTCCAGCCGGAAGAGTTTCCATCTCAAATGACTCAACTGTAGCTAAGGTTAAACCACTGCCCTCAGTATAAGAAGAAGCCCCTAGTTTTGAACCATCTTGGATAACATTTAATCCAAAACCAACAATTCCAAAAACTGTTTTTGGTAAAGCAATTAAACTAGCGAGTAATAATATCTTTATATTTTTCATTATAATCTCCTTATGTGTAATAAATTCTATGTGTAATGTTAAATAAAGTAAATAATTAATGGAATAAATCTATTTATAGTTGTACTATCTATTTTTATCTAAATAAATTGGTCCCATCTCTTACAACATGCATACAAAGAAAATTCTAATTTTACTGTCTCTTTTAGTCAATCTTCCCGGGCAAGATCCTCAATGGCCAACAGATGCTGGAAATTCATATTCTTCAAATTTTGGAGAATATAGAGATGACCATTTTCATATGGGTCTAGATATAAGAACTAAAGGAACCATAGGTCATAAAGTTTTCGCTGTTGAAAATGGATATGTATCAAAAATTATTACTAATTATTCTGGTTATGGGAAAGCTCTATATCAAAAAACGATCAGTGGTAAAACAATTGTTTATGCACACCTAGATAAATTTAGTCCTATTATGGAGAGAGTAGTAAAGCTTCAACAAGCAAAAAATAAAAGATACAGCATTAAAACAAATTTTTCACCTAATGAATTTCGATTACAAAAAGGGGATATAATTGGTTATTCAGGAGATACCGGCTATGCATTTGGCCCAAACTTACATTTTGAAGTCAGAGATAAGTCAGATGCTGCATTAGATCCATTAAAAAATGGTTATTTAGCTCCAGACAAAATCAACCCAATAATGCAAAAAATAGCTTTAGTTCCCTTATCAAAGGGAGCATTAATTAACTCAAGCCCACTAGTTCAAACAATGCCATTATTTCGAGATAAAAATGGAACTTATTTATTCGCTGATACAATAAGCGTCATTGGGGACTTTGGTTTAGCCATTCAAGCAGTTGATAAAAGGGAAGGGTCTAAATTTAAATATCAATTCCATAAAGCTGAACTATTTATCGATAACAAACTAGTTTTTACACTGAACTATAATAGAATTCCCTACAGCCAAACAAATAATGTCAGAACACTTGTTCAATTTGAATTAAAAAAACAAAACTTAGGCGAATATCAAAAGTTATACCGCCTAACTGATCACCCAAAAATGACTGTCCATGGTTTAGAAGATAATGGTATTATAAGTGTCTCCCCAGGATATCATAAAATAAGAATTTTAATAACAGATGCTGCCGGAAATACTGCAAATGCTGAGGGCGTCTTGCTTGGAACATTTCCAATGACTATTGATATTAAAGAAATTAGTAGAGATGATAAATATATTACTTTAGAAATGAGCCCTAAAAGGGGAGGGCTAGCAATCCGACAGGCCACAACATATAGTTTCACACCCTTTGGACTCCCAGATGAACAAGTTCCCTTAATTAGTACTCAAAAAAGAGGGAAAAAATTAGAATTACTAATACCAGCTCAAGCTTCAAAAAATAGAATTTTTCAATTCATAGCAACAAATCAAATAGGTGCGATTGCCTTACCTTTCCATTGGTCTAATTATAATTCTTTAAAAACAGT
>CALKMQ010000029.1 GCA_938092125.1 uncultured bacterium | reverse complement strand
AGGAAGTTTTAACCAATTAGATGCTTTTTCCTTACTTTCAATTATAACACTTATAGGACCTTGGCGATTTTTAACCAAATTTAAATTATTGATTGCTTCTATGTTTAGAGCATTTACCCCAAAACCATATATCGTATCAGTTGGGTAAACTAAGATTCCACCGTTTAAAATTACTTTTTTTGCGGAATCCAAAGCTTTTTCATTTTTCCAGTGTAGTATTCTAGTTTTCAATTGGGTTCTTTTGTTTTCCAGCGTTTATGGAACCAAAAATATTGTTCCGGATATTTTTTTATTAAGGTTTCTAGTGCCGAAGTATAGTTCTGTGTTATTGTTTTTACAGTATTTTTTTCTGATTCAATGGCTGTAATTTTAATTTTATATTTATTAAACTGATTCTGTAAACAAACTCCAAATATCATTGGTGCATTTGTTCTCTGATGAAATAAAGCTGCACCCTTATGCGTCGAAGCTGGTTTATTAAAAAAATCAACAAATACACCTTTTTGCTTTGCGTCTTGGTCGCTAACTAAACCAAGAATTTCTTTCTGATGTAAAATTTCATACAACATTTCTATATTTGTTTTCCTATACACTTGTGAAATTCCGCTTAATTTACGTTTTTCTTCAAAAAATTTATTTGCTCCTCTATTCTTTTGTTTTTGAGCGACTCCTCTAAGTGGATAATCATTTACCCCAAACCAATGCCCTAAAACTTCCCAAACACCAAAGTGCGCAGAAATTAATATTACACCCTTATCATTTTTTAAGGCATCATTTAAAATTTTTCTTCCATCAACTTTTATCTCAAGAGAATCGTATTTTGGAGGGAAAGCCATAAATTGTATAAAATTATATGAAAAAAACTGATAGCAGTTTTTAAGGATCTGATTAACCTCAATAGAAGATTTATTTGGAAAAGCTATTCTAATATTATTTATAGCAGTTTCCTTACGTTTTGGAATAAAATTATAAAGTATACTAGCAATGTTTTGGCTTATTATATGACGATTTTTACTAGTTAATGACCTCAATATTTTGCCAAAAGATTTTAATACATGATATGTTAGTTTATGATAAAGACTCAAAAAACTTCCCTTTATATAATTTTTTTAAGTGAATAGTGTTAGACTAGTTGTATCATTCATAGTGAAATTTAGCTATATGAAACAAATTTTTATTTATTTTTGCATTCTTTTTAACATTTCGCATGCTAATAAAGTATATCATATTCCAATATCCGGGACTATTGACTTAGGATTACCTCCTTTTATAGAACGTTCAATTCAAGAAGCAGAGAATGATAGCGCTTCAGCAATTGTTTTCGAAATCAATACGTTTGGAGGACGGGTTGATGCCGCTACTCAAATTAAAGATGCAATACTTGATTCAAAAGTTCCAACTATTGCCTTCATAAATAAGCGCGCGATTTCTGCAGGTGCACTTATATCATTGTCCTGTGAGAAAATTTATATGACCGGTGGTGCAACTATTGGCGCTACAACTGCAGTGGATATGCAAGGAAATAAAGCAAGTGAGAAAGTTATAAGCTATATGCGAGAAGAAATGGCGTCTACCGCTGAGAAACGGGGAAGAAATAAAATAATAGCAAGAGGTATGGTTGATGAAGAGCTAGAGTTTCCGAGTAAAATAATAAATGAATTTGTGAACAGTGATAATGAAATTGACACGATTAAAACTAAAATATATTATCTCACGTTTGATAGTGATACGGTCATTGTGGATGATATAGAAGGAAGGAAGCAGGGTAATTTAATTACTTTAACAACAGAGCAATCTCTTAAGTATAATATAGCAGACGCTTCCATTGATAATTTTGATGCTGTTTTAGACTCATTAGGTTTTTCAACTTTAAGTGTCAAAAAGACTAAAGAAAATTGGTCTGAAAATTTTGTTAGGTTTTTAACAAACCCAGTGGTGGCTTCACTATTAACTACATTTGGTTTTTTAGGAATTTTATTTGAATTACAAAGCCCAGGATGGGGTATACCTGGTTCGATAGGCTTGATATGTCTAATTCTTTCATTAAGCGCTTCATATATTGCAGAATTAGCAACAATGAATGATTTATTAGTAATTTTTTTAGGTATTTTATTTTTGTTTGTGGAGGCATTTGTCTTACCAGGATTTGGAATTGCAGGAGTAGCAGGGATAATATTCATAATTTGGGGACTTTATTTACTTTTACTCCCCGATATACCGGTAGGGGAAGATATTTTGAACCAAGCTTCTAATGGTTTAATAATCGGTATTCTTGGAGGGTTAGTTGGATTAATCTTATTGTTTAGAGCAATGACTAAGACAAAATTTTGGAACGATTTAACTTCACCTGGAATTCAAAAAAAAGAAGAAGGTTATGCAGCAAGCTTTGGATGGGAAAAATTAATTGGGCAAGAAGCTATAACTGAAACAGATTTACACCCATCAGGTTGGGTAACCGTAAAAGACGAACGATTTTTTGCTATAAGTGAAGGTAATTTCATTAATAAAAACGAAACTGTTATTATACTATCTGTAGATGGTAACAGAATAGTTGTTCGTAAAAAATAAATATTTAATAATTTTAAATAGGAGTCAAATATGCCAGTAGTTCAAGGTGCATTTCTAATTGTAATTGTATTATTTTTCGTTCTTTTCTTTTATTTTGTTCCGCTAGGTATGTGGGTACAGGCAGTTGTGTCATTAGGACTTGGTAGAATTAGAATCGTGGATTTAATTAGAATGCGATTAAGAAAAATATCACCAAGGCTAGTTGTTGATGGTGTAATCAATACTCATAAGGCTGGTTTGGATCATATCTCTACCGATATGTTAGAAACTCATTATCTTGCTGGTGGTAATGTGGAAAATATTGTTTCTGCAATGATAGCATCGGATAAAGCAAAAATTCAGTTACCCTTTGAAATTGCAACAGCTATTGATCTTGCGGGAAGAGATGTAAAATCAGCTGTTGAAACGAGTGTTTATCCTAAAGTTATAAATGCGCCTGTTGATGGATATTTATCTGCAGTTGCAAAAGATGGTATTGAGCTTAAAGCAAGAGCAAGAGTTACAGTTCGAACAAATATACCTGGTTTAGTCGGAGGAGCCACTGATGATACAATTATTGCTAGAGTTGGTGAAGGTATTGTGAGCGCTATAGGTTCGGCCCATACGTATTCAGATGTATTAGAAAATCCAGATAGCATTTCTAAATCAGTGCTTAATAAAGGCCTAGATTCTGGCACGGCATTTGAAATATTATCCATTGATATTGCAGACTTGGATGTTGGTAAAAATATTGGAGCTTCACTTCAAGCAGATCAAGCAGAAGCCGATTTACGTGTTGCTCAAGCAAAAGCAGAAACTCGACGTGCAATGGCGGTTGCAGAAGAGCAAGAGATGCAAGCAAAAGTACAAGAAATGAAAGCAAAAGTAGTAGAGGCAGAATCAGAAGTTCCGAAAGCAATGTCTCAGGCATTCCGAGATGGAAACATAGGTGTTCTTGATTATTACAATATGAATAATATTAAAGCTGATACTGGAATGAGAGATTCAATTGCTGATTCTTCGATTCACCCTAAGGATGATACCGAGCATGAAGGTAAATAACCACTCGAATGAATGTGAATAAATAATATGGGTAATTGGCTATTTTTAATGCTTTTGTATGCATTTTTTGGTTGGATGAAAAAAAAGCAAAAAGATAAATTCATTAAAAAAAATGAAGACAATAGCAGTGAAAAATCAAGTAGTATTGTAGACTTTGGCGAAGGTATTTTAAATGCCTTAATTGGCGATGAAAAAGTGCCAATACAAAATCAAGAGAATATTGAAAATGTTTTTGAATTGGAAGACGATGACTTAGCCTCAGATATTAAATTGGATGAAGAGGTTTTGGTAGTCACGAATGATGCGGAAATTTTTGATGAAAAGCTACAAACCAAATCAAACATTTTTCCCCCAAGATCTAAAGCAAAAGAGTTACCTAAAAACAAAGGGAATATATTAGCAGGTCTTATTGATTTAAATGATCCGGTTAAAACTGGAGTTATTTTCAAAGAAATCTTTGACAAGCCAAAGGCATTAAGGCCAGGTAGAAAATAGAACTATAATAAAGTATTAAATATTTTTTTTGCTTCTTTTTCTAAATTTTCCAAATCTGAATTATTTTTGATGATATAATCGGCCATATTTTCTTTATCTTCATCCGACCATTGCAAAGAAACGCGCTTTAAAAAATCTTCCCTAGTAATGTTATTTTTTGACATTACTCTTTCTGTACGGTAACTGATTAAAGAAGATACTACTATAACGTAATCCATGTGCGTATCAGCTCCAGACTCATATATAAGTGCAGCATCAACGACAAAACAATTATGATTATTTTCTATTTTTATTTTTTCAAAAGAATTATCAATTTTTTTGAAAACGTAAGGATGAACTATTGCGTTTAAAGATTGTTGATGGAATTCATCTTGAAATGCAATCCTAGCAAGCTTTTGTTTGTTTATGTTTTGATTTGAATCAATTACATCACTTCCAAACTCTTTGATTATTTCTTTTTGAGCATCGAGGTTGTTATTTATGATGTGCTTGGCTTCTTTATCGGCATCAAAAATGTATGCCCCCCAAGATTGTAAGAAACTACTTACTTCACTTTTTCCGGAACCAATACCACCTGTTAAACCAATTTTCAACATTTTATTTTATTGCTTTAATTATTCTATGGGTTATTTCTTCGATGGACCCAAGTCCATCCACTTCTTTTAAAATTTTATTTTCACGATAATATTTTATTATTGGAGCGGTTTGGTTCCAATAAACATCTTGTCGTTTTGAAATTATTTCGATGGCATCATCACTTCGACCAGAATCTTTACTTCGTTTAATCAATCGTTTGATCAGTTCTTTCTTTTCAGCCGTTAAACTAATTGCTACATTAATGGATTGATTTAATTTTGATAATAATAAATGCAAATCTTTTACCTGTTGTAAATTTCTAGGATACCCATCTAAAATATATCCATCCTGACAATCAGTACTTTTAAGATAATTTTCAATTATTTCGATTAAAATATTGTCAGGAACAAACAAACCATTATCAATATACTCTTTTGATACTTTACCGATATCAGAATCCAAGGCGATTTCTTTTCTAAGTATTTCACCAGTTGAAAGATGAGGGACTTTCAAATGATTTTTTAAAATTGCTGCTTGAGTTCCTTTACCAACACCTGGGGGACCCATAAATATTATCTTAAAAGACATTGCTATATTATTATTCCTACAATAGAAGCCGTAAGCCAAGAAGCAATGGCTCCACCAAGCATAGCTTTAATTACTAATTTTGATAAATCACTCTTGCGGTCTGGTGCCATTGCTCCAATTCCACCTAATTGAATACCGATAGACCCAAAATTTGCAAAGCCACAAAGAGCATAGCTAGCAATAATAGTTGATCTTTCTGAAAGAGTATTTTTATTAACATAATCACTTAGGTCTCCAAATGCAATAAGTTCTGTAAGCACTATTTTTTCACCCATTAGCGTACCTACTATTCCAGCCTCTTTCCATGGTATACCCATTGTCCAAGCAAGAGGCTTGAATAATAATCCCAGCACATCTTGCATGGAAGTTCCTAATAAACCTAAAATAAAATTAATCATTGCAACTATTGAAATAAAAGCAATTAACATGGCTGCTACGTTAGCTGCAAGCTTCATTCCATCTGTCGCTCCTCTTCCTATTGCATCCATTAAATTATTATTTGACGAATTTAAAATGATTTCAGTTGAATTTATGGTTCTAGGTGATTTTGTTTCGGGGTAAATGATTTTGGCAACCATGAGTGCTGCTGGTGCTGACATAACAGATGCAGCTAATAAATGACCAGCAATATTTGGAATATTACTTAGCCATGTAACATATAGAGCCATTACACTTCCAGCAACTGTTGCAAATCCTCCAACCATAATAGCCATTAATTCTGATTTTGTCATTGTTGATATATAAGGTCTGATTAAAATTGGAGCTTCAGTTTGACCTACGAATATATTTGCAGATATACTTAATGTTTCTGCCCCGCTGGTTTTCATTGTCTTCTCCATGACAAATGCGATTTTTTTTATAACAAACTGAATTATTCCAAGGTGATAACTAACAGCTATCAAACTTGAAAAAAAAATGATAACAGGCAACGCACGAAAGGCAAAATTAATCAAAGCTTGATCATAGCCGACACCAGGAATGAACGAAGTAAATAAAAAGTCACTTCCAGCATCAGCGAAGCTAATTACCTTTACTATGAAAATATTAAAATAAAAAAATAATGCCTTTCCAAAAGAGGTTTTTAAGATAATAACTGCAAAAGAAAATTGTAGACCTAAGCCCCAGAATATTATATTTTTATTTATTAATGATTTATTATTGGAAAGCATATAGGAGATTCCTAGTAAAACTAAAACTCCTAAAATTCCGGTATATTCTTGCATCACTAATTTTATCTCAATTAAAACAAGCTCTACAACGTGCTTCGTAAGCATCAGCTTCGCCTATTAAAATTTGCTCAGTTTGGGTTGTGATTCTTTGAGTATGTGATGCATCTTTTCCACATTTCATACATATGGCTGACAATTTATCTAGATAATCAGCTTCGCACATAATTAATGGCATTGGGCCAAAAGGTAATCCTTTATAGTCCTTATCCAACCCTGCTATAATAACTCTTGTTTTGTTTTTTGCAAGATTTTTACAAACAGTTACCAACTCATCATCAAAAAATTGTGCTTCATCAATACCTACAACGTCGTATTCATTACCTAAATCAAACAAATCACTAGAATTCTCTAGAGGAATGGAATCTATAGTATTCTTATCATGACTTACAATTTTATCTTTACTGTAGCGGTTATCAACTTTTGCTTTAAATGCTTTTACCTTTTGATTTGCTATCTCAGCTCGTCTTAGCCTTCTTAAAAGTTCTTCAGTTTTTCCACAAAACATACTACCGCAAATAACTTCAATCCATCCGTTTTCAATTGGTTTGTGATGCATTTTATAGCTTCTTTATCTTAATTGAGTCAATTTTTTTAATAATTTTTTCTACGGATGTATTTATTTCTGAGGAACCTGAAATAATAATATCCGCTACGGACTTTAAAGGCTCGATATATTGCATGTGCATCGGTTTAACACTTTCATTATATTGTTTACGAACTTCCATAGGCAATCGACCTCTTTTTTCTACATCTCGTTTTAATCGTCTTTTGAAACGAATGTCTTCAGGTGTTTCAATGAAAATTTTCAGCATCATTAGTTTAGTTAATTCCGAATAAAAAAAAATGAGAGTGCCTTCAAGAAATATCAGTTTATTTGGATAAATAATATTGAAAATATTTTCTCTACAATGTGTTTTATAATTATATATTGGTGATTCTATTTTATTCCCTTCAAGTAACAGGCTTAGATGTTTTTTTAACATTTTAGTATTAAAAGAGTTAGGGTGATCAAAATTTACTTTTTTTCTATTATCAAACGATAAACTACTAAAATCTTTATAATAAGAGTCTAATTGAATTGTTGAGGCAGAGCCATAATGTTCGATCAATTTCGAGACTATTGTCGTTTTACCCGCAGCTGTACCTCCACACAACCCAACAAGCTGATTTTTCATTATCATAATTTTGTGTTATCAAATGGAAGTGGTAGTAGAGCTCTAGAAGAGCTTTCGCTAACGAATTTTTTCCCATCACAAATATAGATTGGTATGTCGCCACATAAATCCCAAATAACTTGTCTGCATGCTCCACAGGGCATGCCCGAATTCTCAGTTGAAACTGACAATGCTTTAATAGTCCTAAAGCCTTCAGAATACGCTTTAAATAACGCTACTCTTTCAGCGCAGCATGTTAAGCTATAACTGCTATTTTCAATATTGCATCCACCGAAAATTTCTCCTGAATCTGTCAAGACGGCTGCACCAACTTTATATTTGGAATAGGGAGCAAATGCCTTTGATCTCATTTTAATAGCTTTCAGGATAAGTTTATTTTTAGACATTTTTATAATTCTATTTACAAGTAAAGTAAATTAAACGATTAGTTTGATTACCAACCCTATCAATAATCGTAATATCCAATGTATGCTCTCCATCATTTAGACCTCTATCTAAATCATAAGTAATTTGTTTTTTTACAGGCTGATATGCACAAAATAATTTTGTGCCATTTAATTTTATAGATATTGATTTTTCTTTTGGTTCAATACCTGAAATTGTGTCTTCAATATCAATAATAAGTTTCTTTATTTCTTTCCCCTCATAATGACCTCCATTTGCCGGGTAGGTGTTTAATATTTGGGGAGGGATGAGATCTTGAATTATTGTAACTGCATGGAACTGGTCTAAATTAGCGGTGAGTATATTTTTACTTGGATTGTTTTTAGTTTCAACATAAATCCAATTTTCTGATTTTTCATCAAAATAATAAATAGCCATTTTTGTATGTCCAGATAGCCTATGACTATATTTCATACCTAAGAGAAACTCATTCTTTAAAACTCTATCAAAAGGTTGTAGCTGATAAACCGACGATAAATGATAACCGTTTTTTACAGGTGCATGTTTGTCAACTTTTTCAATCCAAATTGCTGTCGGAGAGTATACGGTATTTGGCAAAGT
>CALKMQ010000028.1 GCA_938092125.1 uncultured bacterium | reverse complement strand
ATTGTAGTAAATGATTTTAGTTTGCGTGCAGCCTATCCAAATCCTTTTAACCCGGTTACCAATTTGTCATTCATATTAAATACGCCATCGAATATTTCACTTAAAATCTATGATATAAATGGAAAATTAGTAGAAGCGATTGATTCTAAGCTCTACCAGTCAGGTCTGAATAACATACAATGGAATGCTGCTAGTTTATCTTCTGGTATGTATTTTGTTCACCTGTTAAATGGATCTAAGCAGTTGACTCAAAAAGTGATGCTATTGAAATAAAATTCTAACTTCTATGAAAATTATTATGAAAACTATTTCTATGGTATTTTTGTCTTCAATCTCCCTGTTATTAGGGCAGTTAGATCATATTATAATAAGTGAAGTAGTTCTCACCCCATCTGATGGTGAATACTTAGAGATAAATAACCCGACTAGTTCAGTAGTTGATCTGTCAAATTATTATTTAACAGATGCAACCAATGTATCTTCAAATAAATTTTATTACAATCTTCCAAGTGGTGAAAATTTTTGGAGTGAATCAAGTTCAGACTTTATTTGTAGGTTTCCATTAGGATACACAATTCAAGCAGGCTCTTCAATCAAAATATCTCTGCGGAGCAATAATCTTTATCAAAATACATATGGTGACACAGCTGATTTAGCGCTTGATGGCTCAATGTTAAATGTGCTAGAAGGAACAAATACAAAAGGTAATGTCGGCCTCCCAAAACTAAGTAATTCTAGTGAACCGCTCATTCTCTTCTACTGGGATGGTTCATCTGAGGTTATTAAAGATGTTGATTATTTGATGTGGGGAAATAATTCTTACGCGTTAGATAAGTCTGGTGTTAGTGGGTATTTAGCTGATACGCCTGTTCAAAATCAGTCATTTATGCCTGTACATGCTACAAATGAAAAACTCGTTAGATTGGATAAATCAAGTGAGGGTGAAGAAACTCAAACAGGCGGGAATGGAATCACTGGACATAATGAAACTAGTGAGCCTCTATCAAATACCTGGATGGTCGCTAGTTTGACTTCATCTAAACCTGAAATTTTAAATTTGAGTTTATCTCCCTCAAATCCATTCATCGATGACTCGCTAAAGTTTGAAGTAAGTGTAACCGATGATGAAGGAATATCATCAGTCATGTTAAGATATGAATTCCAACAACAAGTTAATTCTGTTGCTATGTCTGTGAGTGAAAGTTCATCCTCTATCTATTCAGTTCAAATCGAGCCATTAGGAGAAATTGGCTCAATTATTTATTCTGTTATTGCAGAAGATCTTTCTGGTTTAAAAGATTCTACTAGTAGAATTGCAGTGGCTATAAATGAACCTATCGCGGAACTAACAATAGCAAGCCTTTTAGCTGATTTTAATGATTATCTAGGTCAAACAGTTCAATTTAATGCTGTAGTTACTGTCCCTGCTGGTATACTTCGCACAAACAGAGTTCAAGTTTTTGTGCAAGATAAATCTGAAAGAGGAATTTTATTAGATGCTCCAACTTCATCAGAGCCTTTGAGTAGAGGAGACTCTATCAGCATAACGGGGCCTTTAAGTGCTTATTTAAGTAGCTCCGGCGACCTTCAGCCGCAAATTCAAGATGCGAATGTTAATATTTTATCATCTGGTCTCAGCATTCCTGTTGTCGATTTAGGAGATTTAGGAAGTATTTATAAGTTTAATGAAGTCACTCAATTTAATTACCCTGATGCTTCTCAGAATATTGATGTTATTAAGTACATGAACTCTTATGTTAAGCTTTCCGGAAAAATAGTATCAAGGTCAGATGATCTTGGTGGAGGTTCTAACATCGAATTGCAAGATGAAGAAGGCGCTTTTACTACGGTTAGAATATGGAATTCGGCAAATATATTGCTTGACGAATCAGGAGATATTATAAACACCTTGGTTGATTCTCTGTTGAGGGTTGGCAGTAGCGTAGAGATAAAAGGTATAGGAGGGCAATACTTAAGTTCAAGTCAAATTCAACCAGCATATGCTTCTGATATTTCAGAAAAATTAGAGGGTGAGGTTGGTAGTTTTAAAGCGACGTTAGATATTCCACCTTATCCATTTGTTCCTCAGCTTGGAGAGGTAATTAGTTTCCAATATAGTTTTCCATCTGATGCTAGAATTAAACTTAGAGTTTTTGATATTAATGGGCGATTAATTACTACCCTTTATGATGAATATCGAGGAGTGTCATTTGAAAAAACAGCTAGATGGAATGGGAGAGATAACTTGAATAGATTGGTTCCAAGTGGTACTTATTTAATTCATCTTGATATTGTTAATTCTTTAACAGGAAAAAATTACCAGAAAATTGCGCCAGTAGTAATAGCCGCTTATGAGAATTAATATGAAACAAAAATTTATAAGTTTTCATATTTTTATGATTATATCTTTTGGCAATGCCTTTTCTCAAGTGACTACTGAACAGATTTACTATGGAGCTAGCTCATTGTCTATGTCGGCGAGCGATATAGCCTTACCAAAAGATTCATGGTCTCTATTCGTGAATGCGGCTGGTATTGCTAGACAGCAAGGTCTTTCATTAGTTGCAAGTTCACAATCCCATTTTAATCAAGACTATTTAAGCCATTCTCTTTTAGGTTTTCAGTTTAAAACTTCAAAATATGGTGCCTATGGAATATCTGTTGAAAATTTTTCGGTTGATTATAGTGGGAGTAGTTTATCTGCTGAAACTGCCATTGGCTTTCACCAGGGAATAATGTTGCGATCAGATAGGAGCAGTTCTTTTTCGATAGGCTACGGAATAAAATATTACAATATTGACTATGGTTCTTCAGCAGGGCCCTCTGGAGATGGTTCTGATGGAATTAAACTTGGCTCCTTAAGTACGTTTGGGCTTGACATAAGTTTTCTTGGATCTTTAGCTGATAGAATTAGAGTAGGCGCAAAAGCTTTAAATGTTAACAGTCCGACTTTAGGAGATGCAAATAATTCGACGAGACTTCCACAAAGATCTCAGATCGGTATCGCCTATTCGCCATATGATTTGGTTTGGACAACAGTTTCTCTTAATAAAAGTGTTGGTCATCCTACTCACTTTAGTAGCGGGCTTTCTTACGAAATACAAAAAAATATTTATTTAAAAACTGGAATGCAGACCAGTCCAAATCGTTTCTCTTATGGTTTTGAAGTTTATTTTAAAAAAATAAAAATTGATTATGGATTCATCACTCATCCAGTATTACCATTATCTCATCAAATTTCAATCGAGGTTAATCGCTAATGAGATCACTTTTTTTTTATGTGTTCTCGATTACTCTTATCATTGGCCAAAAGATTTCGTTAAACTCGGCTTCAATCGAAGATTTGAAGACTCTCCCATTATCTAAAAATCAAGTTGCTGATCTCTATGATTTTGTATTGTATCAAGGCCCTATTAATGATATTTATGATTTAGCCAAAATTTCAAGTTTTGAGTCTGAGAACATTAATGCTCTTAAATCTCTTATTAGTATAACTAGTAGTGATAATACAAAAAAAAATGTATCCAGAATTAGTGACAGATATAGGAAAGTAGAAAATTGGACTTCTGAAGAAGGTGCTAACGAAGGCCTTGTCGAGGTATGGCTAGATAGGCTTGCTGAGCCAAAAAATATTAACACTGCAACTTGGAATGACTTAATGGCTTTACAAAATGTTAGTCCCGTTGATGCTGTTGCGGTCATGAAGAGAATTGAAGAAAGTAAAATAACATACCCGAAAGCTCTAAGGGGAGCAATTGGTCTTAGCTATTGGGGTTATCGTAATATGGTTGACTTTTTTACATATGATGAAGAAGATACTACGGACTCTTTTCATCTTTGGTATAACACTACTTACAAAACGCTACCCTCTACGACTTCTTTTGATGATGAAGTAGGCTTAGTTGATCAACTAAGTGATCACCCTGGAGACTTGCATCATAAAATAGTTGCTACTTTTGGGAAGCATTGGAAGTTATCGTTAGCATCGCACAGGCAATTAGGTGAAAAAGTTTATGATTTCAAGATTGGTGATTTTGAAGTTCCTACTGCAAAATATTCTCTTACTTATAGAGATCTCAAGCTAGGCGGGTTAAAATTTGACAGGGTAATACTAGGCAACTTTTCTGCTACTATTGGTCAGGGTGTAATATTTGAAAATACAGATTTTTTCTCACCTAGAAGATCTGGTTATAGCTGGAGCAGAAGAGTGCATGGGGTTTTTCCTGATATATCTAGGACCAGAGAGTATGCTTTAAAAGGACTCGCATTTCAAGCTGGCAATAGGCTATTTGATGTTATGGGCTTTTTATCAAAAAATAAAAGAGATGCTATTCTAAACATATCAGACAGTTCTGTTGCTTCTCTAATTACACTATACCCTAGAACAAATAATGGTTTTGGTGTAGAGTCTTTATTAATGCCAATGCTTGAAACTTTAGAAGAAGTGACCTATGGTGGTAGCATAAGACTTATTCCACTTTATGGTACTTTTATTGGTTTTTCAGCATATGAGAGTTTGTACGATAAACCTTTAAGACCTGATATAGCAACAACTGTAATAGCAGATGAAAGTGAAGGAAAATATTTAACATCTATAGGGAATACAGCAGATACTGAAATCGCTGCAATGTATTCAAATTATGGTGAATCATCATTATGGGATAAAGCGAGATCTTTTCGGCGAGTTTTTGGCATAGACTTTTCAACAGTAATTAGAAATATAGCATTTCAAGGTGAATATGGTATATTAGATAAAAATGGTAATATGAGCGTTGAGGTATCAGACCCTAAAGCTTTTGTGTTTAGTGGCTATGCACAATTTAATAACTTTAGTATGTTAGTGGTTTATCGCGATTATGACTTAGAGTATGATAATCCGTATCAACGATCTTTTGCAAATTACCAGAGATATAAAGGTAGTATTTTCGAAGATACTTTTTATTTGGAAGATCCAATTTACGGATTTTTATACACGGGTCAAGCTCAGCCACAATCTGAAAAAGGCATATATGTAAATAGTAGATATCAGCCTCATCGCGCATTAGTTTTATCTGGAGACTTTGATACCTGGACTAGAGTTGCAGATCAAGCAAAGTACTATAGAACCGTAATGCGTGCTCAGTATAGACCCGTATTTAATTTGCGTTTTAGTATAAGGCACAAATGGCAAAAAAGAGGCTCGATGAATATTTTGGATCCGGCTGCTTATTATTCTCAAGAAACGATTATACGTTCGCAACTGAGATTATCTGGCTATGATCAGATCGAGTTAATGTGGGTACGCTCATGGGTGGATTTTTCTAACAGAAGGCGCTTAACTCTTGATCTTACTTCAGGCGGAGAAGAATCATCTATGATAGGTAGTGCTGGTACGGGTAGTGAAGCAATCGGGTTTAAGATCACTCATAATTTTAACCAACGGATGAAAGTAATGGGGCAAGTAATGTTCTATAATGGTTTTATTTGGAATTTTGAGGATACAGATTTTAGAGTTTTTGATAGCAATTCTGATGCAGTCCGGTATTGGATTTCACTATTTTCTCGTTTAAATGATCGTTGGGCAATTAGATTAAAATGGACAGTTGATAGTTCTGCGCCAGTAACAAATTATATTTTTGAACCTAGTGACCCAACAGGTCAATATCCTGATCAACGGGTAAGTTGGAAAACTGTTAGTGGAGAAAATTTTACAAATGATATTAGATTACAGATAGATTATGCTTTTTAAATTAAAAAATAAAATTAAAATTATTGGATTTTTTGCGATGAACTTCGTTTTTAGTCAACAATATTTTTCGCCATTAATTCCATCCAACAACTTTTTAACAAACGCAAGTATGCTAGCAAAAGGGGGAGAGTTTTCAGGGTTATTTTCTCATTCTGTTTTTTCAAAGTATGGTGAAGTATTTAATTTTGAGTTTGATCTTGCTAGAAACTCATATGCAGAACGTAGAAGTGTTCCAGTAATAGATATGTTTGACGATGTTGTAACTCAAAATGTATATGCTCTAAATAGGCCAGCTTTCTCTTCTATTTCATGGTCTTTATCTGGTGGTGTAAATAAATATTTAAAATTACCTGTCTCCCTATCTCTATCTGATTCTCCTTACTGGGATTTTAGATATGACTATTCCGAAGAAGTTCGAGCTAGTCTTGGTCCAGGAGTATATAATCGTGATCCTGTAGTTGGCTATCATCTAATAAATATAGATGGAGTTATTCGCTCACTTAAAATTGGAATAGCATCAAAAATTAATAGTTGGTTAAAGATAGGAGTTCTTTTAGATAATCTTTATGAAGATGATTTGTTTTACATGAAAGGTGTTAATGTGTTTGAAGAAGATAATGCTTTGGCTAGTGATACAACCCTAATGAAAGATATAAACATGTCTGTAGAAAATGTTAGTCGTTTTACGCTTGGTGCAACCGTTGATTTGAAAAGGAATATGTCTATCGCACTTTCCGTAACTCCTTCAACAGAAATAAAATTTTTGACGGATGGCTTGATACCTTCTATTGATGAAAAAACTTTATTACCAAGTTTCAACTTTAGTGATACTTCTTCAAATTATAGCATTACTCTTCCTCAAGAAATTAATCTTGGTTTTTCTATACAGGTAAATAATCCTACTAAAACAAATATTACAGGTGGGTTGATTTTTAAAGATTGGGAAAATCATGACATTTATAAAGTTTATCATTCATCTACAGATACATCAAATCACAATTATCAATCGACAATAGGTTTATCTGTCGGTGTAGAACACCTGATATTAGGAAAAACTCCGCTTAGGTTTGGTTTTATTTATAGTGACTCTCCTCTTGGAGAAGAGTTTGAAATAACAAAAGTAACTCTTGGAAGTGGGTGGGTTTATAATAATATAAGTCTTGATGTTGTTGCAGTTTTTGGATCAGTTGATTACAGGTATGGAGATTTATTTCCATCTACTACACAAGAGAATTTATTGTTAGATAGGATTGATGAAAAAAATACAGTGTTAAAGGCTACGATTAATTATTCTTTTTAATTAATGTTATAGTACTAAAAAAATGAAAAGAATATTCCCGTTAATTCTATTTATTATTCTTGCCAGCTCTATTTATTCTAGGTCTTCCAAATTACACCTTGTTTTTACAAATAACATCCATGGCGCTATCCATGAGCTTCCAGCGCGATTTATTAATCCTGAGTTTTCTCCTCTTCTAGCTGGAGGAGCTGGTGCCTATACCTATATAACTAATCTAAGAAAAGAAGCTAGTGAAGCTGGTGATTTTGTCATTCTTACAGATGCCGGTAATTTATTTCAAGGAACTCAGTTGGGAACAGATGATGGTGGAACAAAAATAATGAAATGGATGAATTGGATGGCGTATGATGCATTTGTTCCTGGAGTAAGAGATTTTGACCAAGGTGTAGAGAATTTAGAACGATTAAAAAAGGAATCGAATTTTCCATTTCTTGCTTCGAACCTCAAAGGGGTAAGTGGAATAGATAATTATAAAGTCATTGATGCCAATGGTGTAAAAATAGGACTCATAGGTTTAATCACTCCATTTTTATTTGACGGATTAATTCCTGAAAATTATGAAGGTGTAGAGGTCATTGATTTACTAGAAACATTAAATACTCAAATCGAAACTATTCGTAGTGATGTTGATCTTATATTTGTTTTATCTCATTTAGGCCTTCCATATAATCGAGAAGACGAGTACGAAAATTTTATAAAAAAGGCATCTCAAGAAAAGTTAAAAATTAAAAATGCAATTGAGTTAGCTCATTTCACAAACGATGTAGACGTTATTATAACAGGTGGCGTGAGTAAAGGGTATGATACGCCTTGGGTTGATCCAAATACTCATACTATTGTAGTTCAAAACTATGGAAATCTTACGGGTATAGGTCATCTCATATTGAATGTTGATAAAGAAAAGAAAATAATAAAAGATTATACTTTTCCAACTGAGCGCGGAATGATGGTCAATTTATTTACTGATAATATATGGCCTGATTTGGGGATTCAAGATTCGATAAATGTTTGGGTAAAATCT
>CALKMQ010000027.1 GCA_938092125.1 uncultured bacterium | reverse complement strand
GCTTAATTAGCTCATCAACTAATAATTTACCAACTCCCTTACCTCTAGATTCAGACAAAATGCAAATACGGTCTAATTCAAATAAACCGTGCTTTGGTAGGCCGTGAGGTAACCAGGTTACAATGCCAATTATTGAGTCTTCAAGACTAGCAACTAAATAATGAAAATCTTTTTTCATTTCAGATAAAAATGCGTTTTCAGCTTCTTCAAGATTTCTCATATTGTAAAAATCTAGTAAAACTGAACTTATTTGATCGGCATCTTGTAATGTTGCGACTCTCACTTCAATGTTACTTTTCGACATAATTTCCCTTTATTTTGAACAAGCAATGTATTGAAAACTATATATTAATAGCACAAAAAAATTAGTATATGAAACTGAAAGAATAGTATAAGTTATATTTGATTAATTTAGACCTAATGACAACCATATATTTATTAATAATAATTATACAATTAGAAAAAATCTTTTTTGATTAGGGCGAAAATATATTGATAAACAAACCTAATAATTTTGACTGGCTTAAAAATACTCTTGGTCCGGGCATATTGTTTGCTTCTACAGCCATTGGAGTTTCGCATTTGGTCCAATCTACCAGAGCTGGTGCTAATTATGGCTTTGGCTTACTAATATTTATTATAATTGCTAATTTATTTAAATACCCATTCTTTGAATTTGCATCTAGGTATTCTAATTCTACAGGTAAAAGCATCATTGAAGGATACGAATTGCTTGGAAGATGGGTATTGTGGTCTTATTTAATTATTACGCTAATCTCAATGTTTTTTATCACCTCTGCAGTTGGCGCAGTTACCGCTGGTTTTTTACAAAATTTATTCCAAACAGATCATTATGGGCTTTTGAATCATTTAATATTATTTCTTACATGTGGCTTAATACTTACTATCGGGAAATATAATATCTTAGATTCATTAATCAAGGTTATTGGTTCAGTTTTATTATTGTCAACTCTCATTGCATTCATATTAGTCTTATTTAAAGGTCCAGTAAGCCAAAGTCTCTTTCCAAAAATAGACTTTATAAAAACAGATATTCTATTTATTATCGCTTTAATGGGCTGGATGCCCACAGCTGTAGATTTAAGTTCTTGGAATAGCTTATGGACACTAGAACGCATAAAACAAACAAATTTTAAACCGACACTTCAACAAACATTATTTGAATTTAATATAGGTTACATTTCGTCAGCTCTTCTATCAGTATGCTTTCTTTCACTAGGTGCATATTTAATGTTTGAAACGAATAATGACTTTTCTGATAGTAGTGCTCTTTTTGCTAACCAAGTCATTACTTTATATACTGATTCTATTGGATCATGGAGCTATTTATTAATATCTATATCAGGATTTAGCATAATGTTTGGAACATGCATTGCCGTGTTAGATGGTTATTCAAGAAGCGCAAAAGAATGTTTTAGACTAGCATTTAAAAACAATAAAACTATTCCATTCTACAACGTTACAGTATGGTCAATTATTTTAGGCTCTATGGCAATCATATTTCAATTTGGTTCTAGTATAAAAAATCTAGTTGATTTAGCCACAACAATATCTTTTATGATTGCTCCATTTATCGCTTTTGCAAATTATAAACTCGTATCAAGATCTTATCTTAAAGAAGAAAATACGCCACAACCTTGGTTGAAATATCTTGCGATCGGCGGAATAATATACTTGATTGGGTTTGGCACCCTTTTTATATATGTAAGGGCCGTGTTATAAAATAGAAATATAGTTTGTTGTTCCAGGAACATTTACTGGAACACCACCGGTGATAACAAATTTTTCTTTTTTATCTATTACACCCAGATCAGTTAATTTCTTTTTCGCAATTTCTGGCATCTCATCAGAAGAATGATAATTACCTACTAATACTGGAATGACACCCCATATAATAGATAAAGAACGAAGGGTTGTTTTAAGCGTCGTCATTGCATAGATATTTGCTAATGGCTTGAAACTTGAAACCATTCTAGCTGTCCCACCGCTTTGAGTCATTGTTACAATCGACCTTATGTCTAAATCCTTAGCAATTGTACAAGCAGCATGGCTAATAGCGCCTGCAGTGCTATCAACAGTATCCTTGCCAATTGCGCGACTATAATATTTTACGGTTTTTTCAGTTTCTTTAATTACATCTGATAAAACATTTATGACATCAATAGGGTGATTACCCATCGCTGTTTCACCAGT
The DNA here is from genome assembly GCA_938092125.1 of uncultured bacterium. Lineage (GTDB taxonomy): Bacteria > Fidelibacterota > Marinisomatia > Marinisomatales > UBA1611 > TMED80. Next base: position 736 of record CALKMQ010000027.1, on the reverse strand, counting down.
AACCATTAGTGTATCTGCGCCGTCAAGAATAGAGTTTGCAACATCACTTACCTCAGCACGTGTTGGAACAAGATTATCAATCATTGAATCTAGCATTTGAGTGGCAATTACAACTGGCTTACCATAAAGCTTTGCTTTTTTTATAATATTTTTTTGAATAACAGGTACTTGTTCTAGCGGAAGCTCAACGCCTAAATCACCCCTTGCTACCATAACACCATCAAATGCTTGTACAATAGAATCTAGATTTTTTACAGCTTCCCATTTCTCAATTTTTGCCATTACAGGTGTATCATAACCAAAATTAGAAATTTTTGTTCTTACCAAATCATAATCTTCTTTTGATCTGGTAAAAGATAAAGCAATCCAATCAGCACCATTATCAAGAGCTAGCGACAAATCAATTTCATCTTGAGGTGTCAGACTAGGAACATCAATTGATACGCCTAAAAAATTAACGCCTTTTTTACTTTCTATTCTTCCAGGAACAACTGTTCTACATTTGAATGAATATTTTGAAATTTTTTCAATAATTTCTAATGAAATTTTACCATCATTAATCATTATTCTAGCATTTGAATCATAGTCCTTAAAAACTAATCCCTTCGAAATTGGAATTACACCATCACCCTTTTCGCTACTACTAATAGTGACAACCTGCCCAGATATTAATTCAATAGGCTGCTTAAGATTCCTAACTCTTACTTTAGGGCCAGCTAGATCAGCTAAAATAGCA
>CALKMQ010000026.1 GCA_938092125.1 uncultured bacterium | reverse complement strand
TGATGCTTCTAATGGACTAAGTGGTCCGATTTGGTATTCCCACTGTCCAGGCATGACTTCTGCATTAATTCCTGAAAGTTCTAACCCTGCATCAAGACATAGCTGCATATGATCTTCAACAATTTCACGCCCAAATACCTCATCAGCACCAACACCACAATAAAAAGGTCCTTGAGGTGCAGGATAACCACCTTCTGGCCAACCAAGAGGATTACGACCTTCAAAAAGTGTATATTCTTGCTCAATTCCAAACCATGATTCTTCATTAGCAAATTTTTCAGATACACTTCTTAGATGTGCTCTTGTATTAGATGCATGAACTGATCCATCAGGATTCATAACTTCACACATTACTAAAATATCATCTTGGCCCCTTATTGGATCTGGAACCATATAAACTGGATTTAACATACAATCACTATCATTTCCAACCGCTTGGTTTGTACTTGAGCCATCAAAACCCCATAAAGGAATATCAGAAATAGAATCAATAGGTCCATTCAAGACTTTAGTTTTTGATCTAAGTTTTTGAGTAGGCATATGCCCATCCATCCAAATATATTCAGCTTTAATTTTGCTCATTTTTTTCTCCTATTTATTTAGATTGTAGTTAAGTCTGTTATTTTTTGAATCATTTTATAATCAGATAAAATGATTTGAGTCTCCGTTCTTGTAACTCCAGGCCAGCTTTGAATAGTTTTTAATAATCCTTCCAATGTAGAAGAATTACGAGTAACAATAAACAACATATGAGATCCCTTGCCTGTTGTCGAAAGGCATTGCAAAACCTCAGGCATCATTTCAGCTGCTTCTGTAACCTCTTTGTAATGAGTTGAAGATTCTGAAATGAGTGTAATTATTGCTGCAACGTCTAATCCTAAAGGCTTCGGATCTAAGACAGCATGTATTCCTTTTATAATATGTGAATCTTGTAACTTCTTAATGCGATCTGTTACCGTTGGAATTGATACATTGAGCACAGATGCAATATTGCTTGCAGATACTCTACCATCTTGCTGTAGAATTGTTAAAATTTGTTTATCTATGCTATCAATTTTCATTTTTGATAAATATTAATATATTATATTATTAATATTTATTGATAAATGAAATATTTTATTAGATAATTTTAAATTATATCTAAAAAAATAAAGAAATACATAATATTTTCTAAATAAAATAAATCAAGCTAAATATGTAGCTTTGGTAAGTCCTTATATGATGATAAAATAATTTGAGTTTCGGTTCGTGTAATATCTGGCCAACTTTGGATTTTTCTTAATAATGCTTCAAGAGATTGAGAATTTTTTGTTGCTACCCATAAAAGCAATGAACCAACTCCAGTAGTAGCAAAACATTGAATGACTTCAGGGCATTCTACAGCCTTTTCAATTACTACTTTATAATTAGCAGACGTAGAGGCTACAACGGTAATAACGGCTGAAACATCCAACGAGACTGACTTTGCATCAATGATTGCTTGAAACCCTTTCAGCACTGATGCTTCTTGGAGTTTTTTAATCCTTTCAGTAATGGTGGGAACTGTAAGCTTCAATTTTTCTGCAATTTTACTGGCTGTCTCTCTGCCGTCGTCTTGAAGTAATTTTAAAATTTTTAAATCTGTTTCATCTACCATAACTAAACCGCTTTAAATCTCTGTTGAATTAAATATTAATTGAAAATATTCTTTTTCTTAACTTCAATTAATTCACCATAATCTAATATTTTATCAATGTTAATTTTTGATTTATCTGTAAGAATCGTAATCACAATCGGATCTTTAATAATATTGTTTTTATAGAAGTTTATAATATCATCAAAATTTACATTATTATAATTATTATAATCTAAAATATTAGGGTCCTTATCATAATCCTGTTTTATAGCTCTACTAACATAAGCACCTTGACTGCGCCAGCCTGGTTTTCTTGTATTAATTGACTGAGTTAAGCCAGATTTAATTGTTGGAATACGGCTTTCTTTGATTGGCATATTTTTAAATAAATCCATGTAGGTACTAATCGCTTCCATGGATTTATCAACTTGAGTTCCCATATAGCCTATAAAATAACCCGGCAATTCAACATCTGGCCTGTTAACATATGCACCATATGCAGTATATGCCAATGATCTAAACTCTCTTATTTCTTGGAAAATAATACTAGCCATTCCACTACCGAAATATTTATTAAACACATCAGAGGTACTTCTACTTTCCATATCTAGAACCTTGCCCTGCCCAATTATATAGATTTGACTTTGAACGGCCTTAGGATCATCAATTAAAAAAACCTTATTCCTTGTGTGTTTTTTATAATCCATCGTTATCGGTGATTTTGAAGCTTTTAGATTGTCTGAAATAGAAAGTCTATTTTTAATTTGATCTATCACAGCGACTTCATTTATTGTACCAGTATAAAAGATATCAACTTCGTATTGCATTGCCTCTTTTGCTTGATCGATTAAAAAATCAGAGGTCATATCCTGCACCTCTTTAAGCGTAGATCTTCTTAGAAAAGGTGATTTCTTTCCATACATGACATAATCTCTTAGAGCTCTACCGGCAGTTGAAGGATCTTTAGATTCTTGATCTCTAGTTAGCTTACTACTTTCAACAAGTTTTTCTAACTTATTATTATCCTCATCCCTTACATACATATCTAACATAAATTCATTTAGCAAATCTAATGTCTCATTAAAAAATTTATCAAAGCCGCTAATACTAAACCCAAAATAGTTACCATTTGTATAAACTTCAATTTTTGATCCAATTTTTTGGAGTTCATTTTTGTATTGATCAAAAGTTTTGTTTTTTGTTCCTAAGAGAGAAATAAAATCAGCACTTTGAGATAAGGCGGCATTTTCAATTGTTCCTTGACCAAACTGCAAATTCATAGAAAAGATAGAATTCACTGGATTCTTCACGTAATAAAAATGAGTATTATTCCGGATCTCTTCTACCCTAACATCCTTTTTAAAATCAACAAATCGAGGATCTATTTTTTTAGGTTCAATATCGTTTAACATGTCTGCGTATTCAGAACTAGATTCAGAGTTTTGAGGTTCAACTGGCTTGAATGGTGGCTTTTCAAGTTTGACTTTTTTATTATCACCCTTATCCGATCTAACAATTAAATAATTATCTGTAAAATATTTATTTGCTACTTCCACAATTTTCTGTTTCGTAACGCTATTTACTTTGTTTGGATAGTTTTTTATCTCTTCCCAGGGAACATTATCAAGAATTGTTGACATAATTAGCCATGTCCTACCATCTACACTTTCCATTCTTGTCTCATGATCCATGCTCATATTTAATTTGATAGATTGCAGTAAATCTTCACTGAATTCTCCAGATTTAACTTTATCAATTTCTTTTAGTATGAGATTCTCACCATCTTCAAATGATTGCGTATCATCCTTTGGAACAAAGCCAAAGCCAAAGCCGCCATGATCGGTACCACCGAGTCCCGTTGTTGCATAAGAGCCAAGAACTTTATTCTCGTTGTTTAGTTTGTTTAATAATCCTGTTTTTGAAGAATTACTAAAAATATTTGAAATCAAGTCTAATACCACAGCATCTTCATGATTAGGTTTTACGGTTCGATAACCAAATCTAGCCACTCTATATGGAGTTATTGCTAAATCAATAACCTCCCTTCCATTAAAATCATCTTCGGCAATATCTAATTGCTCCACATCTGCACCTTTTTTTAATTTGCCAAACTTAGCTTTGATTAACTTCTTAACATCTTTCTTATCAAAATCACCAGCGATTAGTAAATGCATATTATTTGGCACATAATATTTATTATAATATTCTTTCATTTTCGATAATGAAGGCGTTTTTAAATGTTCAACAGAACCTAAAATTGTTTGCTGCCCGTATGGATGATTTTTAAAAAAATATTTTCTAGATGTTTCATTGAAAACCCTAAAAGGATTATCCATGGCTCTATTTTTTTCTTCATAAACAGTTTCAAGTTCAGATTGGAACAATCTAAAAACAGGGTCTAAAAACCTATGACTATAAAGGTCTACCCACTTTTCTATTTGCGCACTAGGGAATGAATTGAAATAATAAATAAAATCATACCCTGTTCCCGCATTTAATCCCGTTCCTCCCATACCTTCAATAAGTCTAGTAAACTCATTTGGTATTGCATACTCTGAAGCTTTTACACTTAAATCATT
>CALKMQ010000025.1 GCA_938092125.1 uncultured bacterium | reverse complement strand
ATTACAGATACTTACAACATTTTGACCTGTATCCGTTTTTAGTTCACTTTTGAATCATTTTTAAAACACTTTATTTAACTATAAATGTGAAAAAAATCATTTTAAATCAATTTATTTATATAAGAATGAAATTTAAATATTTTTCTAAAATGTAAACAAAAAAACCCACGAATGTGGGGCTTAGTGTGATTATTATTTATAAGTAAAAATTACTTAAGCAATAACATTTTTTTAGTTTGCCTAAATTCCCCTGCTTGAACAGTGAAGATATACATACCAGCAGAAACTGACAGTCCAAAGTCATTTGTCGCATCCCAATTAATAGATTTATATCCAGAACGCTGCCTAGTATTCAATAATGATTTTATTTTATGACCTAAAATATTATATATATTAATAGTAACATGAGCATTATTTTTTAAATCGTAGCGTATTTGGGTGATAGGATTAAAAGGGTTTGGATAGTTTTGATGTACTATTATTTTTTCAGGAGCTAAATCATTTTTAATTTCTAAAACAATATTAGAATTATGGCTTAACCATGAAGTAAAAATATTTGAAAATGAGCTTGCATGCTGCTCAGTGCTAAGATTCAATCTAAGCATTCCTGTTATGCCGTGTATACTCTGCCAATCGTTCAATGAATTATTTTCAACCCAGAATAAATCAAATTCATGGATATCTTTATAGGGATTATGTTCAGATATTAGGATGTCTTTTTGGTCATCATCGTTCATGTCTTTAATAATGAAGTTTTTTATATCAGCCCCAGAATATATTGAGTCCACAGTAAAGGTTTCTCCATTCCATTTCCAGTAGCATATTCCATTCATATAGGCTGCTACAATTTCGTTCGATCCATCACCATCTAAATCATCAATATGTAAAGCCTTTGGATTATAGTAACCCACATCCCACCCCCATCCTACGTAGAGAGTCTGATTAAAATTTCCTGCACCATCATTGTAGTAAATTTGTACTCTATCATTGAAGGTTATAATGTCCAGATCACCATCATTATCATAATCTGTTGTTTTAGCAGAGACTATTCCTTCTGCTGAAATTAGATGTTCAGTGAAACTTAGGTTTCCATTGTTCTCAAACCAGGTTAGATGCTTTACATATTCGCTGCCGACAACGAGAATATCTAGATCTTGATCGCCATCAAGGTCAACACTTTGAATTTCAAATCCGTCACCTGCGGAAATATCAAGTGTTTGAATATTAAAGTTTTGATTCCCATCATTAATAAATAGTGAAAAAGTAGAGCTCTCCTTACATCCACCGATAATATCGTTGTCACCATCAGAGTCTATATCGACAATTATAATAGAAGACGCTCCTGGATTATTGGATGAAATCTCATGTCTAGTGAAATTTTCAGCACCGTCATTTTCATGCCAAGAAAAAGTACCAGAATTATTAATCCATAATTCTGATGATGCAGTAACCACATCAATATCACCATCTAAGTCTAAATCACCATAATTTATATTATTCGCATAAATATCTTCAAAAATGACATGGTGTGAAAAGGTGTTATCACCATTATTTTCATGCCATCCATATTTTCCATCATATCCAGTCCTTGCAGAATTAGCCGAAATAAGGTCTTTAGAACCGTCACCATTTATATCAACTTCTTTTGTAAAGTTCGGATTTTCAAATTCACAATTACTTCCTACCCAGGCAGACATAAAGTTAGGATCACAATTTGGGGCAGCTATGGCTGGTATATTAACTGTATCACCTTCAAACGTGACCTGCGAAGAAGGCTCAAGTAAATGCGGAAAACCAACAACATGACCCAGCTCATGAATTATCACTGCGGGGACAGGTTCTGCTTCAACTACTAATAAAGCTCCACTTTCATCCGTAATGTCTTGGTATAAATAAGTCGTCCCGGCTAGACCCTCCATTGAGTTTGTAACAATTATATTTAGATATCCAGGGGTATTGATTTCAGGGTTTGAATAATAGTTAGAAAGCATACCATGACCATCTCCAGAATTAAAATTAACCGGGTCGTATATTCTCTGATATGAATCATAAATAAACGTTGTATCTGGCGCTCCAGAGAACTTAGATAGATGATAATTAATTTTTTCAACCGCGTATTTTGATTTACAAATACTAAAATAAGATGAATTATTTATGGCAGGATCAGAGGAGCAGACTGCAAAATAACGCTCAGACCAAGTATTACCACCGTAAACAGAATTTGTTATGTTTACACCAGTTGATAAATCTTCTGATTCTGAAATTTCAAAAAACCTAACTGGGATTTTCCCATCAACAACAACTCGGTTTCTAGTATTTCTAAGCAGCCTATCGGGGTCGGGACTATAGTCGTTTTGAACTAGAGAATTTTGTGCGGTCAATAGAGGCATTAAAAGTAAATAAATATAAATATGCATTAAGTTCCTTTTAAAATAATATTTTTAAAAAACAATAAGGTAAATAAATAGTAATGGTAAGCTACACATAGAAAACATTACAGACTTAAAGTAAGATTTATTAAACAATAAATAATCTATTGTAAGAATATTTAAATATTAGATTGATGAAATAGTTTTTATTTATTAAGCAAAAAATGTTTGAATATAAAAGATGCATTTTTTTGATTTAAACCAACCCCAACCAATAAACCGATGAATAGATATTTTTTCATTACTTCAATAACACCATCTTCTTGGTCTGTCTAAACTCCCCTGCTTGTATCGTATAAAGATACAATCCCGCGGATACGGGCTCATTTCTGTCATTTGTGGCATTCCATTGGACTGATTTAAATCCTGCAACTTGATACTTATTAACCAATGTCTTCACCTCTCTACCCATTAAATCAAATACATTGATACTTACAAACTCATTTGCTGGGAGGTCATAGCTAATGCTTGTTGTAGGGTTAAAAGGATTCGGATAATTCTGGTGCAATGCAAACA
>CALKMQ010000024.1 GCA_938092125.1 uncultured bacterium | reverse complement strand
GCGCATTTAACATCATCAGCATAAATTTCTAGTTGTGGGTTTGAATTCATTAATGCTTGATCGGAAAGCAGTAAATTTTTATTTGACTGCTTTGAATCTGTTTTTTGGGAATCTTCTCTTACAATAGTCCTGCCATTAAATACACCTGATGCACTTCCATTAAGAACAGATTTAAAATTTTGTGAACTCACGCAATTCGGCATAATGTGGTCACTAATAATATAGGTTGCTGAGTGTTGTTTTTTATCCAGCAGGGCTAATCCTGATAAGGAGCAGGTCGCATTTTTACCTTTTAGATCTGTGTAAATATCTGATCGTTGTAGTGCGCCACCATTAACTAGTTGAAAATAATTATAGGTTGAGTCATCACTTTGAGTAACATGCAGGCCTGAAATATTCGCTGTCTGATCAGAGTTTGAATGAATTCGAACGTGATTTAATGATGCATTTTTTTCAATTGAAGCAAAAACAGAAGTGTTTTGAAAAAAAGAAGAAGTATTACTTACGTATTGCTCGATAATGGTAGCAGAACTTGAGTAGGAAATATCAATATTAACCTGCGGGTTAATCATTAAATCATCATTTCCTGTACACAAAAAAAGAATGTGGATTGGTTTTTGTATGGATGCATTTGGTTTAGTAGTAATTGTTATAGTACTTTCGGATAATGAAGCATTTAAAAGTTCAAATGGAGTATCCTTTTTATTTTTTGGAGTCCAGTTTTCCCCATTTGAATTTGTTGAAACGGTTATCTCTTTCGGTAAATCTGAATTAATTGTTAAATAAATACCATTAATGATAATTACAGTAAATGTATTTGCAATCTCGTAATTAGAAATATCTATTGAACCATCGCTCGCATCACCTGATCCAGGAATTCTAAAATTATTTTTATTTAAGAAAGAGAGGTCCGTATGTCTCCAGTTTTCCCATTTTCTGGTCGGCAATCCAGAATCTAAAAATTTAGAAAAAGTATCTTTCCTCGAAGGATGCGAAACGGCAGAAAAAGATTGCTGAGAAATAAGATTATCAAACTCATTTTGGTAATCACTTAGATTCATGATTCTAGCCAGCTATAACCTTTTTCTTCTAATTCTAGTGCAAGTTCTTTGCCACCTGATTTTATGATTTTACCATCGATTAAAACATGGACAACATCTGGCTCAATGTATTTCAATAATCTTTGATAATGGGTTATTACCAAAAAGCTTCTATTTTTGTTTTTATAATTATTTATTCCTTTTGAAATAATTTTGAGTGCATCTATATCTAATCCAGAATCTGTTTCGTCCATTATGGCTAGCTCGGGCTCTAAGCATAACAATTGTAACATCTCATTTCTTTTTTTTTCGCCTCCAGAAAAGCCTTCATTAACTGCACGTTTAAGATATTTTGAATCCATCTCAACTTCTTTTAGTTTGCTTTTAACAAATTTTAGAAAATTTGCGGCGTCATATTCTTTTTGTTTATTGTACTTTCGTTTAGCGTTAACGGCTGCCCTCAAAAAATAAGTATTATTAACACCGGGAATCACGGTAGGGTACTGGAATGACATAAAAATACCTGCCAACGCTCTTTCATTGGGCTCCATTTCAACTATGGATTCATTTTTATAAATGATATCCCCTTTAGTAACACTATAGTTTTCACGCCCAGTGATGGCATTAGATAACGTACTTTTTCCTGAGCCATTTAATCCCATGATTGCATGCATTTCACCTGGCTTAACGTTCAAATCAATGCCATTTAATATTTGTTTACCCTCTACTTCAACGTGCAAATTTTTTACTTCTAGCATATCAAACCTTTATTTAGCCAACGCTGCCTTCTAAACTAACTTCCATTAATTTTGTTGCTTCCATAGCAAATTCCATTGGGAGTTCATTAAACACTTCTTTGCAAAAACCATTAACAATCATAGAAACCGCATCTTCAGTGTCTATGCCTCGTTGATTACAATAAAACAGTTGATCTTCCCCAATTTTTGAAGTTGATGCTTCATGCTCCATTGTAGCGGATTGGTTTCTTACATCGATGTAAGGGAACGTATGAGCACCACAACGATCACCAATTAAAATAGAATCGCATTGAGAAAAGTTTCGTGCATTATCTGCACTTTTCATAATTTTAACTTCACCTCTATATGTTTGCTGACCCTTGCCTGCTGAGATACCCTTAGAAATAATAGTACTCTTGGTATTTTTGCCAATGTGAATCATTTTTGTTCCAGTATCAGCTTGTTGGAGGTTATTTGTAAGAGCGACAGAGTAAAACTCACCTACAGAATTATCTCCTTTTAGAATACAGCTAGGATACTTCCATGTTACGGCTGATCCAGTTTCTACCTGAGTCCATGATATTCTAGAATTTTTTCCAGAACAAAGACCTCGTTTTGTAACAAAATTATAAATACCACCTTCGCCAGTTTCTGGGTTTCCAGGATACCAATTTTGTACGGTCGAATACTTTATAGTGGCATTATCGAGAGCCACAAGCTCTACCACTGCTGCGTGCAACTGATTTTCATCTCTCATTGGAGCCGTACATCCTTCAAGATAGCTTACAGAGCTGCCTTCCTCCGCAATGATAAGTGTTCTTTCAAATTGTCCAGTCTTTGCCTCATTTATTCTAAAATAGGTTGAAAGCTCCATGGGGCATTTGATGCCTTTTGGAATAAACACAAAAGAACCGTCAGTAAATACTGCAGAATTAAGACAGGCAAAATAATTATCAGTATGTGGAATAACACTGCCTAAATATTTTTGGACTATTTTTGGATAATCAATTGCCGCTTCTGAAAAACTGCAGAAAATAACACCATGGCTTTTTAGTTCTTCTCGGAAAGTTGTCGCAACAGATACGCTGTCAAAAACGGCATCAACGGCAATGCCGTTCATCATTTTTTGCTCATTCAGGGGTATACCTAGTTTGTTGTAAGTTTTCAATAGTTCTGGATCTAATTCGTCTAAACTTTTAAGTTCATTTTTTTTGGGAGCTGAGAAGTAACTTATATCCTGATAATCGATATTCTTATAGTTTACATTTTGCCAATTAGGCTCTTCCATTTTTAGCCATTTTCTATAAGCTTTTAATCGCCAATCCAATAACCAAGAGGGCTCTTTTTTTTTACCAGAGATATAGTGAATCGTTTTTTCACTAATTCCAGGTGCCAGTGTATCAGACTCTATATCAGTAATGAAGCCATACTTATAATCTTCTTTTACCCTCTGGTCAATTACTGCGTTTTTACTTTCATTCATTTGTTTTTCTCTTGAAGATTTATCAATTATGCTGAAAAGGATGTTCCGCAACCGCAGGTTCTTTCTGCGTTTGGGTTTTTAATCTTAAATCCGCCATTTAGCATGTCATCAGAATAGTCAATGCTAATGTTTTTTAAATAGAGCCAACTTTTAAGATCACAAATCACCTTCAGACCATTTTGATTAAACACTTTGTCAAACGTATCTTGGTGCTCATCAAAATCCATTTTATAATTCATACCTGAACAGCCACCACTATCAACAGACATTCTTAAAAAATAATCGCCTTTACCCTCCGAAGACATCACTGCTTTCAGTCTCTTCACCGCTTTTTCTGAAACAAAAATTTGAGCGTCTTTAAAGTCGCTTTGCGCTTTTTCTAAAGATGCATCTTGTTCTTCAATGTTGTTTATTCCCATGTCGTTTCGAGCTCCTCTTTTTGAACTTTAGTGACTTCATTATCAAAACCTAATTTTTCTCGTGCCTCCTGGGTCATCATCTCAGGTTCCCATGGAGGATCAAATGTTACTTGAACAGTTACCTCATTAATTTCTGGCATTGAAGAAACTTTTGCTTTTATATCATCTGCCATACTTTGACCCATTGTACAGCCTGGGGTAGTCAAGGACATCAAAACGTTAACGTCTGAAACATTATTTTCTTTTTGAATAATATCAATGTTATAAATGAGACCGAGATTCCATAAGTCAATTGGAATTTCTGGGTCATAACATTGTTTTAAAATATCAATTATATTATTTTTTAAGTTCATTGTGAAATATCTGCAAGTGTTAGATTATTAAAAAGGTTTCTTATAGAATCATTTATTTTATTTATTGGAGTACGAATATTGCAACTATTCAAGTGATCACAACCATCTTGAAAGTAGCAGTCCATTATGGCAGTCGGGCCCTCTAATATTTCAAAAAAATCATTTAAAGTTGTTTTTGCTATCTTTTTTGTTGCTTTATAACCGCCGGTTGGTCCTTTGTACGATTTAACGATATTCGAACTAGCGAGCTTTTGTAATGTCTTAGCTAGAATTTCTTTTGGAATACCGTATGCAGTCGATATATCAGAAACAGAAACAAGAACATCCTGATTTTCTTGAAGATGTCTTATTGCAATTAATGCGTATTCTACTCTTTTAGTAATTTTCAACATTTTTGGAGTGAAAGTATAGAATGAGTACGTAGATAAAACCAAACACTATATACGACAAATATAATCGTATATAATACTAACTGTAGTGGTTTTTAGAATTTGACCGTGATGGGTTTAGTTTTCCTAGGTTGAACTTCTCCAATTATTTTTGCTTTTTCACCGAACTGATTTAAAAATTTCTTTGCATCTTTTGGTGGTAATGAGATTAGTAAACCTCCAGAAGTTTGAGCATCGCAAACCAGTAATTTTTGATTAAAA